>CALDQK010001342.1 GCA_937911525.1 uncultured bacterium | reverse complement strand
TCGCGAAACCTCGGGAGCGAGAAGGAGCTGTCGCACGAGCGACAGCTCCCTCTCTATCGAGACAATGAACGGTGAAAACTGGAAAACTCGAAGAAGGCAGCTCCGCTGAGCAGCCACCGCGCTTTCCAGTTTTCGAGTTTTCCCCGTTCCATCCCAGGAACGCGAAGGAGCCTTCGCTGACTGCGACAGCTCCTACTGTTCTTCCTTTCGGGCGCGGGCGCGGGCAGACGGGCTGCCTCCTTGAAAGCGCGAAACTCCAGACCAGGAGCCTCCCCTCATTGATAGCGGGCGAGGATCTGCTGGACCTCGGCCACGAGGTCGCTCTCCTTGACCGTCACCTGCCCCGGGAGCTCCTCCAGCCAGGCCTTGCGGTCCCCGGCCACGTCGGCGGAGAGCTCCTCGCCCAGGCGCAGGTCCTTGATCGAGACCTCGCCGGCCTCGATCTCGTTTCCGCCCGCGACGACGACCGCGCTGAAGCGGCGGCGGTCCGCGTACTTGAACTGCTTGGCGACCTTGCCCGTGCCCACGTAGAGCTCGGTCGGGATCCCGGCGGCGCGCAGCTCGCTGGCCCAGCGCTGGTAGACCGCGCGGTACTCCTTCTCGATCGTGGTCACCAGGACGGGGCAGGTGCCGGCCCGCGGCTCGACCTGGCCGAGCGCCTTGAGCGCGGTCAGCAGCCGGTCGACCCCGATCGAGGCGCCCGTGGCCGGGACCTTCTGCCCGGTGAAGCGGCTGACCAGGTCGTCGTAGCGTCCGCCGCCCGCCACCGAGCCGAACTCGGTCCGGCCCTCGACGTCCTCGCTCGAGAAGGTGAGCACGACCTCGACCACTGGACCGGTGTAGTAGGCGAGCCCGCGCACGATCGCGGGGTCGAAGCGGATCCGGTCGGCGCCGAAGCCGCGCTCGCTGAGGATCTCGTCCAGCTCGCTCATCTCGGCCAGGCCCTCGGCGCCGACCTGGGTCCCGGCGACCAGGTCGCGGCAGGCCGCGAGGTAGCCGGCGCGGTCGTCGCTGGGCGCGGTCACGAAGGCGATCAGGGTCTGGACCTGGTCCTCGGCCAGGCCGGCGCCCTTGGTGAAGTCGCCGCTCTCGTCCTTGCGGCCGGGCCCGAGCAGGAGGCTGACGCCCTCGGGGCCGAGGCGGTCGAGCTTGTCGAGGGCGCGCAGGACCGTGAGCGTCTGCTCCTCGGTCACCCGCGCCGCCTCGAGCAGACCGTTGAGGACCTTGCGGTCGTTGAGGCGGACCTCGTAGCTCCCGCGGGGGATCCCGATCGCCTCCATCGCCTCGCTCAGGACGCAGCAGATCTCGGCGTCGGCGATCACCGCGCCCGCGCCCACGATGTCGATGTCGAGCTGGCGGAACTCGCGGTAGCGCCCGGGCTCCGGCTTCTCGAGCCGCCACACGTTGCCGGTCTGGTAACGCCGGAAGGGCATCCCCAGCTCCTGGAAGTTCTTGGCGACGTAGCGGGAGAGGGGCGCGGTCAGGTCGTAGCGCAGGGCGACCCACTCGTCGTCGTCGTAGCGCCAGGTGAAGATCCCGCCCTCCGGGGTGTCGGCCTCGGGCAGGAACTTGCCCAGCACGTCGACGTATTCGACGGCGGGCGTCTCGAGCGGGGTGAACCCGTAGCGCTCGTAGACCTCGGTGATCGTCTCGATCATGCGCCGGCGCTCGACCAGGTCGGCGGGCGGGAGGTCACGGAAGCCGCGCGGCACGCGCGGCACGGGCCGCTTGGCCTTGCGCTTCTTCTGCTTCTTGGGCTTCTTCTCGCCCTCGTTGGCGGCGTCCCCGCTCATGGCTCCTCCAAGGCCGCTCACCTTACGCGGCTAGCTGGCAAATCCAACGCCGCCGGGGGAGGGGCTCGAGCGGCGGACCCTGCCGGGGCGGGCGCCTGTCGCGTAGTCTGGCCGGCGTGACGGAGTTCAAGCCTCTGCCCCTGCTCGGCAACCCCCACGTCCAGACCCTGGTGGCCTCGCTGGTCTCCCTGGCGCGCGAGCCGCGCTCCGTGCAGCGGACGCACCTCCTCGCCGACGGGGACCAGCTCTCGCTCGAGGTCAGCCTCCCCGCGGGCTGGACGCCGGGGGAGGGGACCACCGCGGTGCTCGTCCACGGGCTGACCGGCTCGCACCAGTCCAGCTACATGAAGCGCCTGGCGGGGAAGCTGGTCCGGCGCGGCTGGCGGGTGGCGCGGGTCAACCTGCGCGACTCGGGCAGCGGAGAGGGCCTGGCCCGGCGCCCCTATCACGGGGGCTGCAGCGGGGACATCCGGAGCGTGGTCGAGGCCCTGCGCCCCGAGTGCGAGCGCCTGGTCGTGGCGGGCTTCTCGCTGGGGGGCAACATCGTGCTCAAGTTGGCCGGCGAGCTCGGCCCGGACGCGGCCGGGCTCGTCGACTCGGTCGTGGCGCTCTGTCCGGCCGCCGACCTGCGCCTCTGCGTGCGCCGGATCATGCAGCCCCAGAACCGCCTCTACGAGCAGCAGTTCGTCAAGGAGCTCTGCGCGCTGGCCCGCCGCCGCCACGCCCGCTTCCCCGACCTCGAGCCCTTCACGCTCAGCGACGAGGTGCGGATCCTCGAATACGACGACCGCTACGTGGCGCAGGTGTGGGGCTTCGCCGATGCCTACGACTACTACGAGCGCGCGAGCGCCAAGCCGCACCTGCACCGGATCGAGGTCCCGACCCAGGTCCTGCTCGCGGACGACGACCCGATCATCGACCCGGCGGTCCTCGACGAGGTGCTCGGCACGCCGACGATCCTGATCCC
>CALDQK010001341.1 GCA_937911525.1 uncultured bacterium | reverse complement strand
ACCCGCTTCCTGGGCGCCTACTTCCAGCTCCCGACCGTCCTGCTCGAGCCGCTGCCCGAGAGCGTGATCCCTCAGGATCGCCGCCGCCACCACCCCTCCTGGGGCAACCCCCAGCTGAACAGCGTCTACATCCTGGACGAGGTCCTCCGCCCCCGCGTCCCCGCCGACGCCGCCGCGCTGATCGCCTTCACCGCCCTCGACCTCTACCCCGAGGAGTCCTGGAACTTCGTGTTCGGCCAGGCCTCCCTGCGTCACCGCGTCGGCGTGTGGTCGATCTACCGCAAGGGCGACCCCAGCGACCCCGCCGGCTTCCGCCAGGTCCTGCGACGGACCCTCCGCACGGCGACCCACGAGACGGGGCACATGTTCTCCATGCGCCACTGCACCGCCTACAGCTGCAACCTCTGCGGGAGCAACAGCCTCGAGGAGTCCGACCGCCAGCCCCTCGAGCTCTGCGCCGAGTGCTTGCCCAAGCTGCTCTACGCGACCCGCGCCGAGCCCCGCCGCCGCTACCGCGAGCTGATCGCGCTCTGCCGCGAGCAGGGGCTCGAGGAGGAGGAGCGCGCCTTTCAGAAGGGGCTGGCGGCGGCGGGCAAGTAGCCCTACTGGCCGCCCGCGCGCCGGACGCGCGCGCGCTGGCGGACGCACCACCAGGAGAAGACGCCCAGCACCAGGCAGCAGGCGGCGAGGGTCAGGAAGGCGACCAGGTGGAAGGTCCGCTCCTTGGCCAGGATCACCGAGCCCCGATCGAGGAACACCCACAGCTCGACCTCGCCCGCCCCGAGCACCTGATCCGCGGGGCGCAGGGGGGCGCGCGCGCGCAGGACCGTGCTCGGACTCAGGTAGCCCTGGTAGTCGCCGAGCCGCCCCACGTCGGCTCGCGCGAAGCCCCCGTCGGGGAGCGTGACCTCGTGCAGGCTGCGGTGGCTGACGTAGGTGATCCCCGCGGGCGCCCCCTGGCCGACCCGCGCCAGCAAGAGCGCCGGAGCCCCGTCCTTGCCCTGGTAGGCCAGCGCCGCCGCCACGACCTCGGTCCGGCGCGTCACCTCGATCAGGGTCCGCCGCAAGACGAGGTTGCGCGCGTCCGCGATCTTCTCGATCCGCTCCTGCACCTCCGGCTCGAGCGAGTCGGGGGTGTCCACCTCGCCGAGGTTGGTCCGCACGTTGGCGAAGCCAGCGTTCACGCGCTGGAGGCCGACGTCGAGGGCCGAGAGCGCGCGCTGGGCCTGGTCGTCCTCGATCGCGCGCGAGGCCTCCTGCCAGGCGAGCGCCCCGGCGGAGAGGCAGATCAGGAGCGAGGCCGCGGCGGCCAGGGCGCGGGTCACCAGCGAGAGCCGCCACTCCGCCGGCCGCAGCGGGGTCTCCTCGACCTCCGGCTTGGGCCGCTCGAAGCGGGTCTGCTCGCAGCCCATGGTGCTGCAGCGGCCGTGGGCGCGAAAGCAGCCCAGGTGGTGGGGCGCGCCGCAGCTGCGGCAGAGCACGCGCCCGCGCTGCGCCAGGTAGCCGTGGCAGAAGGCGCAGGTCGAAGGCGAGCGCTCGCTCCCCAGGCGACGGACCTCGATCCCCCCGCCCGGCGTCGCGTCCGGAGTCGGCGCGGAGGGCTCGGGCGCAGGCTTCTTCGTCACGAGCTCGCCCTGGACGCGCTCCCACACCAGGGACAGGTTGGGAGCGGCGTCCGCGCTGGCCCGCTCCTCGGCCACGACGCGCTCCCAGGCGCCCAGGAAGCGCGCGAGCGCCGCCTCGTCCTCCTGGCAGCGCTCGCAGCCGTCGACGTGCTGTCCGAGCGCCGCGTGCTCGTCGCCGAGCAGATCACCGCCTCGATCGAAGGGGGCCCAGGTCAGCGCCCCGTTGGCCGCCTCATGCTGCAAGCTGCTCACTGGTCCTCCTGGGGGCTGGTCGCCTGGGGGCTGGTCGTCTGGGGGCTGGTCGTCTGGGGGCTGGTGACCCCGCGGCTCGCGAGCTCACCGCGGAGCAGGCGCGCCGCGTCCCGCAGGCGCTTGCGCGCGGTCGGCACCGAGCACTCGAGGGCGTCGGCGAGCTGGGGCATGGTCAAGCCGTTGAGGTGGCGCAGGGTCAGCACCGCGGCGTGCTCTCCGCCGAGCGCCGAGAGGGCCTCGTTGACGAGCTCCCGCTCCTCGGCGCGCGCGGCGTCGCTGCCGACGGTGCGGCCGCCGGCGGAGAGGCGCTCGACCTCGGAGCCGGCGCCGACCACCCGCTTGCTCAGCTGGTCCAGGGCCACGTGGCGGGCGATCCCCAGCGCGTAGGGCAAGACCTCGCGCTTCTGGTCGAGGCGAGGCAAGGCGCGGAACAGGCGCACGAAGGTCTCCTGGAGCGCGTCCTCGACGTCGCTCGCGCGCAGGCCGAGGCGCAGGCCGAAGAGGAAGCGCTCGACTTCGCAGGCCAGGCGCTCGTAGAGCTCGCGCTGCGCGTCCTCCTGGGCGAGCGACCCCTCGTCCTGGGCTCGCCGCACGAGCTCCGCCAGGGAGGCGGGCTCGTCCGGCTCGTCGGGTCGGGGCTGGGTCGTTCGGGTTTGGGTCACAGGGGGGAGATTCCTGACCGCGCTCAATGCTTGCATGTCCGCGACACCTCGCTCTGCCCCTCCTTCCGGCGAGGGCGCCGAACCAGAAAGGGTTTTCGCGAGGGGCACGGCAAGTGCAATGGTCCAAGTAGCTTACGCCTCCAGAGGGCTGCTTGCGCTCGCCCGGGGCCGGGGGTGAAAGTGACCCCTCGAACGGAGGTCACCCGTGATCGGACTCCTGGTTGGGACCCGCAAGGGCTTGTGGATCGTGCGCGGCGACGCGGAGCGGGCTGGCTGGGAGCTGATCGGGCCGCACCACTTCGGCTCGACGGTGCACCACGCGGTCCTCGATCCGCGCGACGGCAAGACCCTGATCGCGGCGGCGCGCACGGGCCACCTCGGACCGACGATCTTCCGCTCGGAGGACTTCGGCGAGAGCTGGAGCGAAGCCAGCCAGCCGCCGGCCTTCCGCAAGGCAGCCGAGGGCGAGGAGGGCCAGGCGGTCCACCACGTGTTCTGGCTGACCCCGGGGCACGCCAGCCAGCCCGGTACCTGGTACGCCGGGACCTCGCCCCACGGGCTCTTCAAGAGCGAAGACGCGGGCCAGACCTGGGCGCCGGTGGCGGGCTTCAACGACCACCCCGACCTGCGCACCTGGGCCGGCTCCGGCGGGACGCCCGACGGCGAGAAGACGCACTCGATCCTGGTCGATCCGCGCGACCCGCAGCGGCTCTTCCTGGGTCTCTCGGGCGGCGGCTGCTTCGAGAGCGGCGACGGCGGCGCGAGCTGGACCCCCCGCAACAAGGGGGTCGCCATGGACTTCGCCCCGCCGGGCGACTACGAGTACGGCCACGACCCGCACTGCGTGGTCCAGCACCCGGCGCAGCCCGACCGGCTCTACATGCAGAACCACTGCGGCCTCTACCGCCTCGACCGCCCGGGCGAGGTGTGGGAGCGGATCGGGGACAACCTCCCTCGCGAGGTGGGCGACGTGGGCTTCCCGGTCGTGACCCACCCGCGCGACCCCGACACGGCCTGGGTGTTCCCCATGGACGGGACGAAGGTGTGGCCGCGCACGGCGCCCCACGGCAAGCCGGCCGTCTATCGGACCCGCGACGCAGGGGCCAGCTGGCAGCGCCTCGACCAGGGCTGGCCGGCCGAGCAGGCCTGGTTCACCGTCAAGCGCCAGTGCATGAGCGCTGACGGCGCCGACCCCCTCGGGGTCTACGTGGGCACCTCGAGCGGCGAGCTCTACGCCAGCCGGGACGAAGGCGAGAGCTGGACCCGGATCGCAGCTCACCTCCCGCATATCTACTGCGTCGAGGCGGTCGAGCTGCCGTGATCGTGCGGATCCCCTCGCTCCTCGAGAGCTACACCGCGGGCGCGCGCGAGGTCGAGGCGACCGGCGCGAGCGTGGGCGAAGTGCTCGCCGACCTCGAGGCCCGCTTCCCCGGGCTGCGCTTCCGCGTGATCGACGAGCAGGATCGCATTCGCCCCCACATGAAGATCTTCGTCGGCGACGCATTGGCGCGCCGGCTCGACCACCCGGTCGGCGAGGGCGAAGCGGTTCAGATCGTAGGAGCCCTCAGCGGCGGCTAGTGTCGATCGGAGCGACCTCGACGCGCAGCGCGGGAATGGCAGGCCAGGGGGCGCCGCGGCGCTACCTGCTAACGGTCCGCCCTCCGCGGCTATTCCCTAGTGAACCCGACGGCGCAGGCCGACCAGGGCCAGGAGCGCCAGGAGCACCAGCAGGCCGCCTGCGGGGCCGCCCACGCTCTCGTCGGCGTCGATGCTGCCCCCGCCGCCGCCGCTGCTGCCTCCGCCCTCGCTCGCGGACGGGCTCGCGCTCGGGCTGTTGGAGGGCTCGGGGAGGGGCTCGCTCGGCGCAGGGCCGCCGCTCGCGGCGGCGCCCGCCACCTCGAGCA
>CALDQK010001340.1 GCA_937911525.1 uncultured bacterium | reverse complement strand
AGACGAGGGGGTGCGCCTGCACGACGTGCTCGTCGTCCGCGAGGGCGAGCTGCGCGCCGCCGAGCTGCGCGAGCTGCTCGGCGCCGGCCCGCACCCGGTGCGCGGGATCGACGAGCGGATCGCCGACCTCGAGGCCCAGGTCGCCGCCAACGCGCGCGGGGTGCGCCTGCTGCGCGACCTCGTCGATCGCTACGGGCTCCCGGCGGTCAGCGCCTACATGGGCCACGTCCAGCGCGACGCGGCCGCCGCGATGCGCGACGCGATCGCCGAGCTCCCGGACGGCGAGCACCGCTTCGTGGACTACCTCGACGACGGGGCCCAGATCGCGGTCACGGTCACGATCCGCGGCGAGTCGGCCGAGGTCGACTTCACCGGCACCGACCCCCAGCTCTCGGGGAACCTCAACGCGCCGCGGGCGGTGGTCAAGGCGGCGGTGCTCTACGTGTTCCGCACCTTGACCCGGCGCCCGATCCCGCTCAACGCGGGCTGCTTCGAGCCGCTCTCGATCACGATCCCCGCGGGCTCGCTCCTCGACCCCCAGCCGCCGGCGGCGGTCGTGGGCGGCAACGTCGAGACCAGCCAGCGCCTGGTCGACGTGCTCTACGGAGCGCTCGGCAAGCTCGGCGCGGCTCAGGGCACGATGAACAACCTGACCTTCGGGTCGGCGGGCTTCGGCTACTACGAGACGATCTGCGGCGGCGCGGGCGCGGGCTTCGGCTTCGACGGCGCCAGCGGCGTGCACACGCACATGACCAACACCCGGATCACCGACCCGGAGGTGCTCGAGCAGCGCTTCCCGGTCCGGCTGCGCCGCTTCGGCCTGCGCGCGGGCTCGGGCGGGGCGGGCGTGTGGTCGGGCGGCGCGGGCGTGGTCCGCGAGCTGGAGTTCCTCGAGCCGGTCCAGGGCGCGATCCTCTCCGAGCGCCGCGCGCTGGGCCCCTGGGGCGCCCACGGCGCGGGCAGCGGCGCGCCGGGGCGCAACCGCCTCCGCCGCGCGGGGCGTGAGCGCGACCTGCCGGGCAAGGTCCGCCTGGACCTGGCCGCGGGCGACGTGCTGGTGGTCGAGACCCCCGGCGGCGGCGGCTACGACCCGAGCCCCGCCGAGTGGCGCGACATGAGCGGACGTCGGGCGCGCGAGCTCTTCGCCTCGGGCCGCTCCAGCCGCCCGACCAGCGGGGTCGCGGTGCGCCACGTCCAGGCCAACCTGATCGTGATCCCGGCCCGCCTGGCCGACGAGTTCGCCGAGTTCTGCCGGCTGAACCCCGACCCCTGCCCGCTCCTGGAGCGGACCGCGCCGGGCCAGTTCACCAGCCGGGTCCTGGCTCCCGGCGCCGATCTCCGCGACGCGCTGCCGCGCTACCGGGTGCTCTCGGCCCACGGCCACGAGGAGGTGTTCGACCTGCGCGAGCGCTGGCGCGACGACCACGTGGCCTTCCTGCTCGGCTGCAGCTTCAGCGCCGAGGGCGCCCTGGCCGCCGCGGGCGTCCCGCTGCGCCACGTCGAGCAGGGTCGCAACGTGCCGATGTATCGCACCCAGCGCCGCGTGCGCGGGGTGGGGCCCTTCACGGGGGAGCTCGTCGTCAGCTACCGCCCGGTCCCGCGCGACGAGGTCCGGCGCGCGACCGAGATCACGACCCCGCTCTGGCACGCCCACGGCGGTCCGGTCCACGTGGGCGACACCGAGGCGCTCGGGATCGCGCGCCTGAGCGAGCCCGACTTCGGCCAGTCGGTCCGCAAGGAGCCCAAGGACGTCGAGGTGTTCTGGGCCTGCGGTGTGACCAGCCAGGTCGTGGTCCAGAGCGCGATCGAGGCGGGCGTCCTCGAGGAGGCCTTCAGCCACGCGCCGGGCCACATGTTCATTGGAGATCTCGAGCCCGGCGAGCTGCCTGAATCCGCTCCGGCCTGAGCCGCGAAGGTTGGGGCAGAGGGACGCAAGTCCAGCTCTCGAGGCGGCGTAGGCGCTCCTCCTTGGGCTGCGTCCTGCCACCCCTGAGCCTCGTCGCCTCAACGAAGGAGACCGCTGTGAAGCTGCCCCGCTGGTTCGTCCCCGTCGCCCTGCTCTTGCTCTCGCCCGCCGCCGCCCTCGCGGGCGACGACGCCTCGCCCCTGCGCCACGTGGTGACCACGATCGAGGGTCGCCCGCAGCCCCTGGCTCACTACCGCGGCAAGACGGTCCTGATCGTGAACACCGCCTCGCGCTGCGGCTTCACGCCCCAGTACGAGGGCCTCGAGCAGCTCTACAAGCGCTATCAGGAGCGCGGCCTGGTCGTGCTCGGCTTCCCCTGCAACGACTTCATGGGCCAGGAGCCCGGCAGCGAAGAGCAGATCCAGCGCTTCTGCAAGCAGCGCTACGGGGTCAGCTTCCCGCTCTTCAGCAAGGTGGTCGTGAAGCCCGGGCCCGCCCAGGAGCCCCTGTTCAAGAGCCTGACGCACGAGGGGCCCAAGCAGCTGCGCGGCGGCGTGCGCTGGAACTTCGAGAAGTTCCTGATCGACCCCCAGGGCAACCTGATCGCGCGCTTCCGCAGCGTGACCAAGCCCCTGAGCGAGGAGCTGGTCGGCGCGATCGAGGCGGCGCTGCCGACCGCCAAGCCGCAGGAGAAGCCCAAGCAGCAGGCCGAGGAGCCCGCCGCGCGCCCCAAGCAGATGCCGCTGGAGCCCACGCCCCCTGCGAGCAAGCGCGCGCCTCAGCAGCAGGCCCGGGCCGAGCGCTCCGGCGCCTATCGGACCGCTGACTATTTCCCGCTCCGCACCGACTGGCGGCTGACCTACGAGGTCGAGAACAGCTCGCGCTTCCGCGGCAAGCGGACCGAGCGCCTGGTGCGCAGCTACAAGCGCGTCGGCGACGCCCTGCGCGTCGAGGACAGCAAGGGCGAGTATCAGGAATACCGCATGGTCGAGGGCCGGCCCGCCATGTCGGGCCAGTCGATGTTCGACCAGGGCTTCGAGCAGCGCTACGACGACCCGATCGGGCTCTTCCCGGCCCAGGCCAAGGTCGGCGAGCGCTTCCGCTTCGAGTCGCCGATTCGCCACGTCATGACCCGCGGCGCGACGATGAAGGGCCAGATCACGCGCGAGGTGACCCTGGCCGCCGTCGAGACGATCGAGACCCCGGCGGGGCGCTTCGAGGACTGCCTCCGCTTCGAGGCGGTCACCCGGAACCGCCTCCCGCGCATGGGCAACTTCGAGGCCGTCAGCAAGGAGACGATCTGGCTCGCCCCGGGCGTGGGCGAGGTCAAGAGCGTCAACGAGACCACGCTGGGCAACGCGGGCCGGGTGTGGATGAAGGCCAAGATCACGACCCGCCTGATCCGTCGCGCCGAGCTGCTCTAGCCCCCGCGCGAGCCTGGCTGAGTGAGCCGCCCCGAGCGATCGCGGCGGCTCGCTTCGTGTCTGGACCCTCCCCCTTCGTTCTCGCCCCGCGCTCGCTAGGCTGAAGCCCGGTGGAATACCTCTGCTGCGGCTTCCCCTTCATGGTGCTCGCTCCCTGGCTGCTGCGCCTGCTCAACCGCGGTCGCTACGAGCTGTGGGTCGAGCTCGCGATCGCGGCGGGCCTGGGCGGCGTCGTCAGCAGCGGACCTGGCCTGTTCCTGGTCTCGATCGACGAGCCCCTGCGGGAGGCGATCGAGATCCCGACCTTGCTCCCCCTGCCCCTCGCGCTCTGGGGCGGCATGTTCGCCTCGGTCGCGCTCTGCACGCTGGCCTTCCGGCTGCGCTTGGAGCCGGTCCCCGAGCCGGTCCCCGAGCCGATCCCCGATCCGGTCCCCGTCGAAGCGGAGCGCTAAGCCTCGGCCCGCCAAGGGCTGCCGCGCTGCGGGGAGGGCTGCTCCGAGGGGGCGCTAACGTCCGCTCCATGGAGGCAGCCATGCACAAGCTCGTCGACGTCGACCCCCAGACCGTGCTCCAGAACGGCGCGGGCTTCCTCTTCGTGGACCGGGTCCTCGACGAGGGCCCGGGCTGGCTCGAGACCGAGTGGGTGGTCGAGGGCCCCGCGGGCTTCTTCCGCGGCTTCGGCGCGGATCTCTACCTGCCCGCCACCTTCCAGACCGAGCACGTGGTCCAGAGCGGCGAGTTGCTGATCTATCAGGTCTACGGCGCGACCCCCGAGAGCGACGGGATCGGGGTGCTGAGTCGGATCCGCAACGGGCGCTACCGCCGCATGGTCCGCCCGGGCGACGTGCTCAGGACCCGCGTCGAGCTGAGCGAGCAGGTCGGTCCGGCCTACTACCTGAGCGCGGTCGTCCGGCACAGCGACGGCGGCAAGGTGCTGAGCACCGAGCTGGCCTACACCGCGACGACCGCGGCGGCGATCGCGCAGGTCTAGCCCGGACCCGGGCTCGGGTGTCGGGCTCGCGCTCGGTCGTCGGGTGTCGGGCTCGCGCTCGGTCGTCGGACTCGGGTGTCGGACTCGGACTCGGTCGTCGGACTCGGGCCTCGGTCGGGCGTCGGTCGTCGGGCTCGGGCGTCGGACTCGGGGCTCGGTC
>CALDQK010001339.1 GCA_937911525.1 uncultured bacterium | reverse complement strand
GTCGCCTGGGTCGAGCAAGGCCCCCACGAAGCGCCCACCCGCTCCCAGTCGCCCTCACAAGGATCGCCTGGGTCGAGCAAGGCCCCCACGAAGCGCCCACCCGCTCCGGTCGCCCTCACAAGATCGCCCGGCTCGAGCAGGACCTCTCCGCCCTACCTCACCCCCGGGTCGAGGGATCCACCCCTCGCCCGCCCACACCTAAGGGACCAAAGGTCCCTTAGAAGCGGAGCCCCTGGCGGGTGATCTGGCCGCCGTGCTCGGCCAGCAGCTCGAGGAAGGGGACCAGGTTCTCGGCGTCGACCTCGATCGAGAGGCCGAGGCCGCCCTTGGTCGGGTGGCCGATCTGGAGCGCCCGCAGGGCCTCGGCGAAGGCCTTGTGGTGCTTGGTGCCGTACCAGTCGAGGCCGAAGCGACCGAGGCTGGCCAGGTCACGGGCCGAGAGGTAGAGGTTGCCCTCGGCGCTCAGGGTCTGGCCCTTCTCGCTGACCAGCCACCAGCGCGACCTGGACTGCAGGACCCAGCGCCCGTCGGCGAGGCGCACGGCCTGCTCGACGCCGCCGGCCTTGGCCCGCTGGCTGGCCGAGAGCTGGCTGAAGTCCGCGGGCTCGACCGTGAGGCGCTCTTTGCTGACGCCCTCGTAGGCGCCCAGGCGGCGCAGCTGCTCCTCGCCCACGAGGACCTCGCCGGTGGCCTGGCCGCGCCAGGGCTCCCAGCGGGTCAGCTCGACCGAGTAGCCCGTGCCGCCCGGCATCAGCTGGGGCTGGCCCGGCTTGCTCGCCTCGGCGCCGGGGCTCCAGCGCTCGACGTCCTGGATCGAGTAGAGCTCGCCGCCGGCCACGTGCGGGATCGCCTTCCAGGTGGCCGTGACCCGGCAGGCCGCGTGGCGCGGCACGAAGGACACGCCGAGGCTGACCTTGCGCCCGGGGAGCAGCACCTGCAGCTTGCGGTAGGGGCGCCCCTCGAGGCCGACCACGACCGGCGGGCGCGGCGCGCGCGCGGCGGCCCCGGGGTCGTCGGTGGCGGTCAGGGTCAGGGTCACCACCTCGCCGTCCACGCGCACGCCCTTGGTGCGCTGGGTCCAGTCGCGGACCTCGCTGCGGGAGAGGTTGGGCTGGTTGACCTTGGCGCCCAGCTCCAGCAGCAGCAGCGGGCGGTTCGAGGTGTTCTCGAAGCTGACGCGCAGGCGGGCGGGCCGCCCTTCGTCGAGCTTGCTCGGCTTGACCGAGACCGCGATCGGCTGCGCCTTGTCCTCGGGGGCGGCGAAGGCGGCGACGGGAGCGAGGAGGCAGAGGGCCGGCGCGAGGCCGGTCAGCCGGTGCGAGAAGCGCATAGCAGGTGTTCCTACGGGTTAGTCCTTGCGGACCACGTTGGGGCGCACGAAGAGGTCCGTGGGCAGGTCGCTGTTGAGGAGCCAGCGCACGTCGAAGTCGCGCGCCGGGAGCTCCTTGCCGCGCTTGTCGCGCAGCTTGCTGGGCAGGGTCAGCGTGGCGGGCCCGAAGCGCTGGGGCTTGTAGTCGAGGTACTCGCAGTAGCGCTTCTTGCCCTTGTCCTGGCCGAGGGGCACGACGCCCATGGCCGCGATCAGCAGGTGGGTGTCCTTGTGGAAGCGGAGCCGGATCACGAAGGGCTTCTCGTGGCGGTTGCCCCGCGGCGGGGTGACCAGCGCCTTGATGACGTGGTGCCCCTTCGAGTTGCGCCCCACGTAGGAGAGCTTGGCCTTGTCCTCGACCAGGTGCACCAGCAGGAAGGGCATGAAGAGCACGTCGCGCTCGTAGGCGCCCTCGCAGGCGTCGTCGCCGTTGAGGTCCTCGACGTAGGTGGCCTTGCCCTCCTTGCTGCGATCGCAGAGGAAGGCCTGTCCGCCCCCGACCACGACGTCGAAGCCGGCGCCGCTCTTGCGCCGCGAGGCGTAGTGCATGGCGCGCCCGTCGAGGCGGAGCACGTGCCGCTCCTTGATCGGGCCCTCCTTGGGGTTGATCGCCATCACCGCCGAGCGGATCCGGACCAGGGCCTCGCGGCCGCCCATGGCCTTGACGGACTTGATCAGGATCCCGCGCGCCTCGGCGGGCGCGGGGCCGATCCCGCCGCCGTCGTCCTGGGCGAAGGCGGGGAAGCCCGGCGCGCTGAGGGCGAGCAGGGCGGCGAGCGCGAAGCGGGGCGTCACTGGGCACCTCTCCGGTCGTCAGGGGCTCCCACGGTGCGGAAGCCGAGCGCCGCGCTGCGGTAGCGGCGCGGCTGGTCGTGGCGCATGGCCGAGCGGAGCAGGAAGGCCGAGGCCGAGGTCCAGCCGCCGCCGCGGATCACCAGGTGGTCGGGGTTGCTGGGGGTGTCCTGGGGCGCGCCCTCGTAGGGCACGAAGGGGCTGGCGGTCCACTCCCACACGTTGCCGGCCAGGTCGTGCACGCCCTCGAGCGAGTCGCCCGCGGGGAGCGAGCCGACCGGCGCGGTCATGCCCGGGCGCGCGAAGCGCGCCGCGGCTCGGATCGTGTCGCCCTCCTTGACCGGGGTCTCTCCCCAGGGCCAGGTCCGCCCGCCGGGGCCGCGCGCCGCGCGCTCCCACTCGTCCTCGCTGGGGAG
>CALDQK010001338.1 GCA_937911525.1 uncultured bacterium | reverse complement strand
GACCACGATCCCGAACCCCTGAGGCTCCTCAGGCCCTGTGGGCTGGGTCGGCTCGCGGAGGCCCAGCGCGCTGATGTCGCGCTGGATCGTCCGGGCAGAGACCCCGAGGGCCTCCGCGATCTCGGTGACGGTCTTCTCCTCGGCCACCAGCCCCGCGACGCGTTGGCGTCGCGCCTCGGCCTCTCCCTGGGTGGGCTTGCTCGCGGGTTGGACGCGGCCGTCGCTCCCCTGGACCTCAACGTCGGGATCCACGGCGGATGCGGCCAGGTCGTTGCGGATCGTCGTGTAGTCGACCCCCTCAGCCGCGGCGATCTGGCGCAGGCTCTTGCCCGCCTTGCGCTGGACCTCGACGCGAGCCCGTCGCTGCCGCCTGAGCTCGGCGAGCTGCTGCTTGGTGAACTGCCGCCGGCACGCGTTCAGGTCCTCGGCGAGGCGGTGGAGCATCTCCTCGTCCCCATCCAGGACGTTCACAGGGATGTCCTCGAGCCCCAGCTCATCCGCGATCAGCAGCCGGTGCTTCCCGTCCACGACGTTGCCCTGGGGGTCGACGACGATGGCGACCTCGATCCGGCCTTCTTCCAGGATCGACGCTCGCAGCGCGGCGTACTCGCGGTCCGTCAGGGGGCGGACCGCGCGGCCGTAGACCTTGAGGTAAAAGGTCTGGCCGGTGATGGTCACCTGGTCTGGGTCGCGCCGCTCCACCTTCCCGCGGTTGAGGACGGCCTGTGCCTTGGCCCGCAGCGCCTCAGCGACCTCGACCGCGTTGGGGAGGAGGATCACGTGGTCCTCTCGCCCCTCCTTGACCCGCTCGCAGAGGCCGTGCCGCTCGAGGGCCTCCTTCCAGCCCCGCCACTGCTTGCGCGCGGCCTCGTGGTTCTTGCCGCGCGCGAACATGTTCTGCCAGGTCTCCTGGCTGATCTCGTTGGCCGTGCCTGTGTGGAGGCAGTGCGCGAGGTCGATGATGTTGAGGGCGACGTCGTTCAACCGCTGGGCTTCCTTCTTGTTCATGGATCGGTGACCTCCCATTCGAACTCAGCTGCTCCTTGCCCCCTGTCTCTCCGCGCGACCTCCTGGGCCGCGTCTACGAGCTCGGCGAGGCCCGCTGACAGCTCCTGCACCTCCCGCGTGACCTGCTCGCTGCCCTGCTTCGCCTGCATGAGCTGGAGGAGCGCTTCATGCGCGCGGTTGAGCAGGACGAAGGTGTCCTCAGCGAGGGTCCGCACCTCCTCCGGCGACTCGTTGACCCGCTCGAAGTAGCGGACCTCGCCGGCGTACGGCCCCTTCTCCGCCGGGCCCCGCTCCGGCGTCAGCTTGCGGAAGAGCGCGTCGATGACCCGGTGCATCTCCTCGCTCGGGTCCTTCTGCGCGTTCGTGAGGACGGCCCGTACGATCGGCGGGACCGGGACGAGGAGCCGGATCGGACGATCACCGCTCGCCCTGCTGGCGCGGGCGGCTCGCGCGACCTCGGGGTCGCCGGGGGCGTCGTCTTGGCGCTGCGGGGGTTGCGCCATGGGGTCCTGACCTCACCCGAGGCGCCTTCCCGCGTCCTTCACTCCGCCTGGGCGGCGTGATAGACCTGAAGATGCGCGCCACGGTTCTGCGGTCGAGCAGGCCGATCCTGCTAGAGAGTCCTGCTCGACCTATGACTTGTCGTTGCCACGGGCCTGAGGGTGTCAGCCCTCAGGCTCGTGCTACGTACGATGCGTTCCTCCTCGGCTCCGTTCAGGTATCCCCACATGTGGGACCCGACGGCGTCCGGACATAACGGGGCCCCCCGTGCGCCAGGCACGGGGGGCCCTTACTTCGATAGCGCTGTGATGAATGAGGTGGGGGAGCGGTGGGCGGTCAGGCGCCGGGCGGCCAGGACCCATACATCCGGACATGCTGCACTCGCTCTGCTCCCCCCTCCCTGTTGACGGGACTTGTGGCTCCGAAGGTCATCGGCAAACCTCGCTCTACGTTTGAGTTAGACGTGAGCGTGTCGTTCGTCAAGGCACGGCCTGCGGCTTGCTCCGCGATGGCTCCGGGACACAAAGACTTACGCAGCGGGTTGCTCGTACAGAAGGGCACTCTCACGGGACTGTTTAGACGCGTTCGGTCCCAATCCCTCACGCAGCGCGGCATGCAGCCGGGTCACGCCCCGAGGAGGTGCCCCTCCTCCTCGGGCTCGAGCGCCTCGATCTGGTCAGGGTCCGCGGAGGTGCCCGCCATGATGAGCGACGCGAGCCCGCGGCGGCGCGCGGGGTCCTGCGGGAGGTTGCTGAATACCACCTGCTCGAAGTCTGGGTCTGCAGGTGCGCGGCTGCCGTAGGCCTCGCTCAGGTGCCAGACCATGTACTCCCCGGTGAACGGCCCGACGTCGCTGACGGTGCCATCCGGCAGCAGGCACTCCGCTCGCACTGCAGAGTCCACGACGCCGAGACGGGTGCGGGTCCGCTGGACGCGGACGACCTGGCCTGGGCTGAACTCGCTCGGCGGGACGCCGCAGTCCGGACAGCGCGACGGGTCAGCAGGAAACTCACCCAGCACCGCGAGGACCTCCCATGCCCGCGCGCAGGTCGGGCAAGTCCAGGTCCGGGTCTCCTGCGGCTCTAGGCGACTGGAGTCCGGGCTGGAGCCCTCGCGCGTCGGCATGCGGTGGCGCTCGGAGTCGGCCAGCGAGTAGACGAGCAGTCGTTCGTCTCCCTCCGACTCGATCGGCCTCGCGCTGCGGCGCAGCTTGCCGATGAAGAACTCGCCTTCAAGGTCGCGGCTGAGCGAGGCCTTCCCCCTGGAGGCCAGGAGGGCGTCGCCCGCGAGGGCCTTCTGCAACGCCGCGGCGCGATCGGCGTACCGGTCGCCCAGATGGACGTCGAAGCTCTCAAGGGACTCGACGACGACCCATCCTTCGACCTGCAGTTGCTCCCTGATCCACCCAGGGATCTCGCCCACTGGCTCCTCCTGGCGGTCGGAGATTCTAAGCCCCTGGGCAGCCGAGTCCCAGGGGACCCTGGCCAGTCACGGCGTCGCAGGCCCGCGCCGTCCCGGGTATCAGCCACCCTCCCTACATGAGCAAGAAGCGCGCCAGGGGCGAGAGCCCCGATACGTACCTCTCGATCAACCAGACTTGCGAGCGCTTCGGGATCTCGCGCCGGACCTTCTACCGGCTGCTCGCCAATGAGCCTGGCATCGCCGCGCTCGTGATCCGGATCCCGCCGGGCAGCGGGCGCATTCGCGTCCCGGTTAACCGCTTTGAGCGCTGGCTCTTGGAGCGCCAGTGACCGCGGTTTCCGCGTGGAACCTCTCCCAGACCCTTGGGAGAGTCGAGCGGGCCGGAGAGGTGTTGGCCCACCTCGCCGGCCCTAACCAACCGGAACCTGAATAGGAGGTCCAAGTGGCTGGACGCCAGAATACCCCTGTACCGAAGACGAAGCGGAAGCGCCGCCGAGGCCGGCGCGAGAAGTCCCTCCAAGGGACGGGCCTGTTCCGCGAGGTCCGCACCGACAAGCTGGTGTGGCGGCGGACGCACCCGATCACCAAGCGACGCATGACCCGCTCCACCGGGACCGACGTCCTGGAGTACGCGCTCATCAAGGCGAAGGAGTTCGACGACGAGCTTGAGCGCGAGGTCGCCGGCCTCAAGAGCTACGACGGCTGGACGCGCGAGCTGGGCCCGCTGGTCGACGAGTGGTTCGCGGACCAGCGC
>CALDQK010001337.1 GCA_937911525.1 uncultured bacterium | reverse complement strand
GTGATGGCCGAGGCGGGCGTCGACGCGCGCATCGACCGGATCACGCCACGGGTCGAGATCGGCGACGACGTCACCCGCGCGATCGGGACCGCCGCGCAGGACGACTTCGACCTCGTGCTCGTGGGCGCGAGCGACAAGGGCTTCGCCTCGCGCCTGCTCTTCCGCACGATCCCCGAGCGCCTGCTCGCGACGGGGGAGGGGACCGCCATGGCGGTGGTCCGCCGCGGAAAGCCGCTCGGGGAGCGGGCTGCGCTGGCCTTCGGTGAGTTCATCCGCCGCACCGTCCCCCAGCTCGAGCGCGACGACCGCCGGGACCTCTTCGAGCGCCTCGAGGCCGGCTCCAAGTTCAACCTCGACTTCGTGACCCTGATCTCGCTCTCGACGGCGATCGCCAGCCTGGGCCTGCTCCAGAACTCGCCCGCGGTCGTGATCGGCGCGATGCTCGTCGCGCCGCTGATGGTCCCCATGATCGGCGCCGGGCTGGCCTTGGTGCAGGGCAACTACGTGCTCGTGCGCGAGGCGAGCAAGTCGATCGGCTTCGGCTTCCTGACGGCGCTCCTGATCGGGGTGTGCACGGGCGCGCTCTTCGGCTTCGTGATGCCCCCCGACACCCTGACGCCCGAGCTCCTCGCGCGCGGCGGGCCGACCCTCCTCGACCTCTTCGTGGCCTTCGCGTCGGGGATCGCGGCGGCCTACGCCAACGCGCGCCCCAACCTCTCGGGCGCCCTGCCAGGCGTCGCGATCGCGGCGGCCCTCGTCCCGCCGATCGGGACCGTGGGGATCTCGCTCGCGCACGGTGACTTCGTCAACGGCGGAGGCGCGGCGCTCCTGTTCGGCACGAACCTGGTCGCGATCGTGCTGGGGTCCGCGCTGACCTTCCGCGCCATCGGCGTGCACGCCAACCGCGAGGCCTCCAGCCGGCGGATCTGGTCCCGCCGCCTGGCCCTGAGCCTGATCGTGATCTTGCTGGCGCTGACCGTGCCCCTGCTCTCGGGCCTGCTGAGCCTGGTCAGCCAGAAGAACCGCGAGATCCGCCTGACCCCCGAGCTGCGCCTGCGCCTCGAGGCCCGGGTCGAGGCGGCCAACGCGACCTTCGTCAGCGTTGGGCGCAGCTACACCCGCGACGTGCTCGAGGTCGTGGTCGCGAGCCAGCAAGGCCGGGACCCCAAGCGCGTCCTGGCCGACGAGCTCTCGCTCACGGCCTCCAAGACCCTCGGTCGGCACGTGGTCGTGCGGCTGCTCGTGCTCCGGCACGCCTTCGAGGTCGAGAGCGGCGCCGTCGCGCCGGGCCAGCCGCCCCCCGCGACCCCGACCCCGACTCCAGCACCGGTCACGAGCTCGAGCCGCTGAGCGCGGGACGCGCGAGCGCTGGGCGGTGAGCGAGCCGCTCTCGGCCTTGGACCTCCGCCCCGGGGAGGAGGTCCTGTGGGCGGGTCGCCCCGCGACCTTCAGCGCCCACGAGCTGCTCGAGTTGCTCCGGCTCGGCCTGGGCCGCAGCGCCGTGGCGCTGCTGTGGGTGCTGGTGTTCGGCTGGATGTCGGGGGTCACCTTCGGCGTGGCCGCGATCCCGATCGGGGTCGTCCTGGGGACCCTCGCCTGCGGCTACACCTTCGCGCGGGCGCTGGGGAGCCGCACCCAATCGAACGGCTGCGCCTTGACGATCCTGGTGGTGCTCGGGCCGGCGCTCCTCGCGACCTGGATCCTCGTCGCCTGGCGCAACCCCAAGCAGGTGTTCCAGCTGCTGGTGAACCCCGGCTTCGTGGTCGGCTCCCTGGGCGTGCTGATCTCGGCCGCGCACGTGATCAGCCGGATCCTCGACGCCAACACCGTGCACTACTTCGTGACCACGCAGCGGGCGTGCGAGGTCCGGCGCCTGGGCGGGGAGTGGGCCGTGGCCTGGGTCGAGCGCCTGAGGCCCGAGCGCTGCAGCTTGCGGGCCTCACGTGGGCCCGACTCGCCGCGAGGCTGGGGCGACATCGCCTTCGGGCGAGGCGGGCGTCACGTGTTTCGGCGCCTGGAGGATCCCGAGCGGCTGGTCGCTTCCCTGCGCGAAGGCCTGAGCGAAGCCTGGCGGGCGGCCTGGGATCGGCCCCGCGCCGGGGACTCGACGCGCGAACGCGAGGCCGACCCGCCCCCGCGGCCCGAAGCGGTCTCGGCGCGCATGCCCGCTCGCTGGGCGGCTGCGATCGACCTCGGCCCCGAGGAGGACCTGCTCTGGCTGGGGCGCCCAGGCTGGAGGCTGAGCTTCGAGCTGCGCGGCCTGCTCCGCGGCGGGCTGACCGTGGCGGGGACCGTGCTCGGGCTGCTCGTCCTCCTCACGACGCCGGCCCTCAGCCAGGTCTCTCGCGGCGCCGCCCTTTGGGGGCTCGGGGTCTCGGTCGCGGTCGTGCTGCTGGCCTTGTCCCTCTGCCTGCTCGGGATCGCCCTCGACCGCCTGCTCGAAGACCTGAACCGGATCCTCATGATCGCGGCGCTCGCCGCGCTCCTGGTCCTGATCCCCTCGCTGGTCGAGGCCCTCTGGACGGGGCGCGTGCTGGCCCTGGTGCGTGACCCGCTGGCCTGGGCCTGCCTGGCCCTGAGCGTCGTAGGCGCCGCTCACGTGGCGCTCGCGATCCGGAGCCGGGGACGCGTGCGCTACGTCCTCAGCTCGCGCCGGGCCTTCGCGCTGGACGCGGCCAGCGGGGCCCTGCGCTGGAGCGCCGTGCTCGGCGGGGAGCCCCGCGACGTGCGCGCCGTCCCCCTCGGCTCGGAGCGCGAGGAGGGCGGCGAGTTCGGTCACGTGCGCTTTGGCCACGGGCTCGCGGCCCAGACCTTCCTCTTCGTCCCGGACCCGCGCGGGCTCGCCGGGCGCGCTGAGGCCGCGCGCCATTGGCGTCAGGTGGACTCGAGCCTGGAGCCGGAGCCGCCCGCGGGGCCTCCCGCGGGTCGCCTCGAGCCCCTCGCGGTCTCGGCGTCGCGGGTGAGCGCGCCTGCGCTGGCGTGGCGAAGCGCGCGCCGGCTGGTGCGCCCCAGCCCCTGGATCGAGCGCCGGCGCGCGCGGCTGGCTCGTCACCGTCGTTGAAGGGGGCTGGTTCGCCCCTTAGGGTTCTCCCCCCTGGAGGACCCCGTGAAGCCCCCCCGCCTGCTCCTGCCCCTGGCCCTGCTCCTGTTCGCCACGGCGCCGCTGTGGGCGCAGGAGGGAGAGCCCGACCCTGAGTTGGCGCACGCCCGGGCGACCTTTCACACCTTCAGCAAGGCGGCGGTCCAGGCCAAGGACGACCCCGAGAAGATGGCGCGGGCGCGGACCTGCCTCGACCTGTCGGATGTCGACGAGGAGGCCC
The DNA here is from genome assembly GCA_937911525.1 of uncultured bacterium. Taxonomy (GTDB): domain Bacteria; phylum Planctomycetota; class J058; order J058; family J058; genus NORP233. The sequence continues at coordinate 3,654 of CALDQK010001337.1, read as the reverse complement.
AGGCCAAGGTCGGCGCCGAGCGCGTTCTACAGCTCCGGCAGGTGCTCGAGGCGGTCAAGCACGTCCCCGAGGGGCTGATCCCCGACGACCCCAAGGCGGAGGCCTTCGTGCTCTACCGCGACCCGGGCGGAGCGGGCGAGATCGTCCTCGATCGGGTCGGGCGGAACTGGCTGTTCAGCGGCGAGAGCGTCGAGCAGATCCCGGACCTGGCCAAGGCGGTCGAGGCTCGCCGTCAGGCGGCCGCGGCGGCCAAAGAGAAGGGAGAGCCGGCCCCCGATCCCAGCGGGGCCGGGCCCGTCGCCAAGCCGAAGGTCAAGGGGCCGCCCGTCGCGCCCAAGTACGAGCACGTCGCCGACTGGCTGCGCGCCCACGTCCCCGACACCCTGCGGGGACGAGCCTTCCTGCTCGAGATCTGGCAGTGGATCGGCCTCGCGCTGCTGGCGACCCTCGGCATCCTGGTGCACCTGGTCGTGATCCGGCTGCTCGCCGCCGTGATCGTGCGCGCGCTCAAGAGCCAGGAGATGGAGGCCGACGTCAAGGAAGCCCGCAACGGCGTGCGCCCCTTCGGGCTGCTGGTGATGGCTGGGGTGTGGTGGCTCGGGCTCTCCTGGCTGGGGCTCCACGCCGACGTGCTCAGGTTCGTCTCGACCGGGATCAAGACCGTGGCCGCGATCGCGGGCGTGTGGGGCGCCTACCGGCTGGTGGACGTCATCTCGGGCGCGCTCGAGCGCAAGGCCGCCCGCTCGGAGAGCAAGTTCGACGACCTGCTCGTGCCCCTGGTCCGCAAGTCGCTCAAGGTGGCCGTGGTCGCCTTCGGCGCGGTGTTCGTCGCGGACGTGCTGCAGTTCTCGATCAAGAGCCTGCTCGCTGGCCTGGGCCTGGGCGGCCTGGCCTTCGCGCTCGCCGCCCAGGACACGGTCAAGAACTTCTTCGGCTCGCTGACGGTCGTCCTCGATCGCCCCTTCGAGGTCGGGGACTGGGTCCTGATCGACGGGATCGAGGGCAGCGTGGAGGAGCTCGGCTTCCGCAGCACCCGGATCCGCACCTTCCACAACTCGGTGATCACGATCCCCAACGCCAAGCTGCTGACCGCGGTCGTCGACAACATGGGGCGTCGCCAATACCGGCGCTGGACGACCAAGCTCGGCGTCGCCTACCACACCACCCCCGACCAGCTGGAGGCGCTGACCGAGGGCATCCGGGAGCTGATCCGCACCCACCCCTACACGCGCAAGGACTACTTCCAGGTCTACGTGACCGGGCTCGCGGACAGCGCGATCGAGATCCTCATCTACACCTTCTTCACCACCCCGGACTGGGGCCGCGAGCTGCGCGAGCGTCAGCGCCTGATCCTGGACATGCTCCGCCTCTGCGAGGCGCTGGGCGTCGACATCGCCTTCCCGACCCAGACCCTGCACGTGGTCAACGTGAACGAGGCCGAGACCGCGGAGCGGGCGGCGGAGGACGCGATCCGGGTCTCGACCTCCGACGAGGCGCAGAACGTCGGTCGCCTCACGGCGCAGCGGCTGCTGGCGCCCGAGGCGCGCCGGACGCAGCGCCTCTTCGCCAATGAGCTCGAGATGGATCGACGGCGTGAGCTCGAGGAGGAGCGCCGGCGCGCGCTCCAGCAGGCCAAGAGCGAGGAGGAGTCGGCGGAGGAAGACGAGGAGGAGTCGGAGGAGCAGAAGAAGCCGATCGAGACCGAGGCCCGCGGCAACGACGCCGATGCGGACGGCGGGGCCGGAGACGGAGGCGGCGAGGGCTAGCCGCCGGGAAGCCAGCCGGGCTACTTCTTCTCGCCCTCGTCGAGCTTGTGGAAGCGAGCGCGGAAGGCGTCGAAGTCCTCGTGCTTGCCTTCCTTGCTGACCTCCTTGCAGGCGCGCTCCAGCAGGTTGCGGAAGCGCTTGCTGGGGCGGCCGCTCAGCTGGACCTTGTCGTAGCGGACCGCTGAGCCGAGGGTCAGGAGCGAGACGTCCACCGGGCCCTCGCCGGCCTCCTCGAGCTCGTAGGTGACGAGGGTCTTGCGGTTGACCTTGATCGTGACGCGGGCCTCGGCCAGGTCGTCCTCGCCGGGCTCGAGGGTCACGCTCAAGCGGACCTTCTTGCTCCCGCGCGCCTGCTTGACCAGCAGCTCCTCGTAGCTGCCGGGGAAGCGCTCGCGCAGGACCGCGACGCTGGGCCCGCGGCCGCGGCTGCGCTGGATCGCGCGGGCCAGGGCCCCGCGAATCTCGCCGTTCCCGCGCAGGGTGGCGGTAGGGAGCTCGGGGAGCAGGTAGCCCACGCCGGCCACGATCGGCTGCTTGGTCCCGAAGGCGACGAGCACGTTCTCGCGCCCGTAGGCGGTCAGCTCGACCGTGATCGGGGCCTCGCGGGAGAAGCTCGCCAGGAGCCGGCGGCGGTCGTGGCCGTAGCCGAGCAGCGACTTCTTCTTGGTGTAGACGCCCCAAGGCTCGACCGGCGCGCCCTTGGGCAGGGGGAGCTTGTTGAGCCAGTTCTTGGCGATCTCGCCGCGGTCACCCATGTGGCGCGGGCCCCGCCAGTCCTCGCCCTGGGCCTCGTCCGCGAAGTCGTAGGCCAGCGAGAGGGTCATGGCATCGCCCTCGCCCTCGGTCTCGAGCTTGCCCTTGAAGAGCGCCGCCAGGGCCTTGCCGCGGTCCATCTCCTTGGGCTGCTTGGCGGCCGCGAGCGCGCTGCTGGCGCTGGCGAGGTCCTCCTTCAGCTCGGGCAGGTCCTTGCCCAGCTTGCGCGCCTCGGCCAGCGCGGCCTCAGCCTCGCCGAGCTTGCCCTCCTCGAGCAGCTTCTGCGCCTTCGCCAGGGCCGCCCGGGCGCTGGCGAGGGCCTGCACCTTGGGGTCGGGGTCCTTGGGGGTGCCTCCCTCAGGAGTGACCTTCGGGCTCGCGCTGGGCTGGGGCTTCGGCGCCCGCATCGCGACGGCCTGCTCGCGGTAGCGCAGGCGCTCGGCCTGGCTGGCGGCGCCGGCGTAGGACTCGACGTCCTCGAGCAGGGCCAGGGCAGCCTCGCCCTTGCCTTCGGCCAGGAGGCCCTCCACCCGCGGCAGGTCCACCTTGAGCTTGGCGTCGATCTGAGCCGAGAGCCCCTTCATCGCCAGCTGGATCTGGGCGCTCCCCGGCACGCCCTCACCCTGGCGGGTCAAGAGCTCGCCGTAGACGTCGCGAGCGCGGGCGAGCTGCCCGAGCTCTTCGAGCGCCTCGGCGCGGCCCTGCGCCTCTTCGCGCGCGGCCCTCAGCTCACGCTCAGCGGCCCGCACCAGGGAGCGTGCGTGCTCGGCGACCTGGCCGCTCTGGTAGCTCTCGAGGAAGGCCTTCGCGCGACGATAGCGCTCGCCGACCTGCGCCACGTGCTCGCGATCCCAGGTCTCCAGCTGAGCGAGGGCCTTCGCGGCCGCGGGATCCACGGGCGGGCGGGACCGGCCCGGCGCCGGCGCGGGCTGGCTGGGGCGGACCCGCAGGGGGCCGGTGTGCTGGGGGCGCTCGCTCTTGGCCGGCTGCTCCTGGCTCGGCGCGACAGCGGGCCGGCTGGGGGAGTCCTGCGCGACCTCGCTGGGGTCTCCGCTCCCGCCGCTCGAGGCGAGGAGGCCCACGACGAGCAGGAGCGCGGCGGTACGCTGGCCATGCTGTTTCTGGACCTGGACCA
>CALDQK010001336.1 GCA_937911525.1 uncultured bacterium | reverse complement strand
GGGCGTCGCCCACCGGCGCCGCTTCGGCGCTGGCGTCGCCCCGCAGGTCGAGGGGGTTGCGGGTGTCGCGTCCGCGCAGCTGCGCCAGGCGCTCGATCGTGTGGCGCCGGAAGGGCACCACGTCCAGACCAGCGTTGCTGACTGCGTCGGCGGCCAGGACCGCCGTCCCGCCGCCGTTGCTGACGATCGCGACCCGGCGCCCCGCGGCAGCGGGCTGCTCCGAGAGGGCCTGCAGGGCCGGCATGAACTCGCCCAGGGTCGCGACCTGGTGCACGCCCGCGGCGCCCAGGGCGCCCTCGAGCGAGGCGTCGCAGGTCCCGAACAGCCCCTCGTAGCCGCGGGCGGCGCGCATGCCGGCCGCCGTCCGCCCGCCGTGGAGCACGACCAGGGGCTTGCGAGCGCTGACCTCACGGGCCGTGGCGTGGAAGCCGCGCGGGTCGTCGAGGGACTCGACGTGCAGGCCGATCACCTTGACCTCGGGGTCGCGCGCCAGGTAGCGGAGCAGCTCGGCGTCCTGGACGTCGACCTTCTCGCCCAGGGTCACGATGTGCCGCAGGCCCAGGTCGTGATCTGCCGCCGCGTGGAGCAGGGCCTGCGCGATCGCGCCCGACTGGGCGATCAGCGCGATCGGGCCCGGCGGGGGGACCTTGCTGAAGAAGCTGGCCGAGAGCAGGTGCTCGCCCTCGAGCCGGGTGAAGAGGCCGGTGCAGTTGGGGCCGATCACGCGGGTGCCGGTGTTGCGCGCGACCGACACCAGCTGCTCCTCGAGCCGGCGCCCCTCCTGGCCGAGCTGGGCGGTGCCCGCGGCGAGCACGATCGCGGCCTGCGCGCCGCGGCGCCCGACCGCGTCGAGGGCCTCGGGCACCTGGGCCGCTGGGATCGCCAGCACGGCCAGGTCGATCGGCCCCTCGAGCTTCTCGAGGTAGGGGGTGACCGGGAGCCCGAGGATCTCCTCGGCGTGCGGGTTGACCGGCACGATCCGCCCCGGGAAGCCCCAGGAGCGGTCCGGGGCGCGCTCGCCGCAGCCGTAGAGCAGGTTGCGCAGCACGGCGTGCCCGACCTTGCCGGGCGAACGCGAGGCCCCGATCACGGCGACCGCGCGCGGGGTGAAGAGCGCCTTCAGGCCGCGAGGCACGAGCGCGCCTGCGCCGGGCTCAGGCGCCCTGGAGCCAGGAGCTGATCTTCTGGCGGCTCTTGGGGTCCTTCCAGAGCCGGAGCAGGCGGACCACCGTGTTGCGAGTCGCCGGGCTGGGCGAGAACACGAAGCCGCTCCCCCCGCGGACCCGCGGCGAGCGGGTCCGGCGCACGAGGCGCGACTGGGCGAACTGGTCGAGGACCGGGCGGGCGTCGCCGCCCGCGGCGTCGCTCAGGTCAGCGGGTCCGAGCACTTGCTCGTCGGCCGCGGCCAGCCGGTCCAGGACCCGCAGGTGCGCCTCGCTGCTGAGCGCGTAGTCGTGCAGGAAGAGGCGCAGCTCGACGTCGCGCCCGTCGGGGACGCTGGCCCCGAGCTCCTGCGCCATGACCTGCTGCGGCTCGGGCGGCGGCGACTCGACCGGCGGAGGCGTGCTCTGCGACTCGCTCCCGGCGGCGCGCGCGACCTCGGCCAGCAGGGCAGCGTCGAGCATGCCCGGCTGGATCATGACGGTCTCGTCGTCGGAGTCCAAGCCGAAGGCCTGATCGACCGGCGCCATGGGCGCCATGTCCTGCGGAGGAGGCGCCTGCTGCTGACTCGCCGGAGCGGGGGGCGCCTCGGCCTCGGGCGCGGCTCCTCCTGCGGCCGCGGCCTGAAGCGAGGCCTGCAGGAGCGCCTGATCCAGCGCGCCCGGCTGGAACATGATCGTCTCGTCGCTGTCCTCGGGCTGACCGAAGCCGCCGCCGCCGGCCGTCGGGGCCGGCGCGACCGGGGGCGGCCCCTCGGCTCGCGCCTGGAGGACCGCGGCCGGGGGCGCGCTGCCGCTGCCGCCGTCCACGGGCGAGAAGTCGGAGTCGCCGCTG
>CALDQK010001335.1 GCA_937911525.1 uncultured bacterium | reverse complement strand
ACCGAGCCCGACGACCGAGACCGACGACCGAGACCGACGACCGAGCCCGACGATCGGCGCCTCGTTCGCCGCCTTGCTGCTGCGCTCGAAGCGCGTGTCGTGGGGGACGAGGGCGAACCCTACGAGTGAGCGCGCCTAGCGGGGCGCGCTGAGCTCGGCCTCGCTTCGCGAGGCCTCGGCTCGCAGCCACTTCACCAGTGCACGGACGATCTCCTCGCGGTGGCTCATCAGCGCGAAGTGGTCGGCGTCGAGCCCGACCAGCTCGACCTCGGCGCCGGCCTCTTCAGCCTTCGTCGCGAAGCCCTTGACCCGGGACCAGCGCATGCGCTCGTCCCCCTCGCCGCTGAGCAGCCACAGCGCGCGGCCGGCGAGGTTCTCCCAGGGGAGCTCGTGCCCTGGCGCGCCGGAGATCACGGCGCAGCCGCGCCACCTCTGCGGCGCGCGGGTGAACGCGTGCAGCGCGCCGACGGCGCCGTTGCTCAGGCCGGCGAGGTAGATCCGCTCGGGGTCGACGCGCGGATGGGCGGCGAGCGCGGCGTGCACGGCTGCGATCCGCGCTTCGCCGGCGGGGTTGGCCCACTCGCCCCAGCCCCAGGTCGGCAGCGCCAGGACGAAGCCGGCCTCGGTCAGCGGGCGGGCCAGCGTCTGCGAGTAGAAGTGGAAGGGACCGGCGCTGCCGTGCAGGAACACGAGCGCGGGGACGCGGCCCTCGCCCGGGGGCAGCGCCAGGCCGTAGTGGCCGCGCTCGCAGAGCCACGCGTCGAGGGTCCGGGAGCGGAGGGGGGCGGCGGGGTCGCGGGCGACCTCGGCGTAGTGGTCGCGGAAGCGGCCCGGCTTGACGGTGCTCTCGAACTCCCGCTGGGTGCTGCCCACGAGCGAGCCGAGCGCGACCAGCTCGGCCTCGGGGATCCCGCCGAACCAGGGGGCGCCGCCCGAGTGACCTGGCAGGTGTTGATCACGCACCAGGCGCGGCGGGCCCTCCGCGGCGGGGAGCGTCACCCAGAGCGGGAGCAGCCAGGCCAGCGCGAACAGGAAGGCGGCGGCGCGACGCAACCTCGCCCGGCGGGCGTAGGCCGCGACCGCGGCGGACCAGCTCGCCACCAAGCCCGCCAGGCAGAGCGCGAGCAGGGTCGGGGCTCCCACGCGCGCGGAGAGGAAGGCCAGCAACACCAGCGGCACGCTCAACGCGCTGGCGAGGGAGAGCACCAGCCCGCCCAGCAGGCGGCGGGCGGACGAACGCGGCTCGGGGCGCGCGCGGGCCTCGGCGGGCGGGGGCTCGAGGGGGAGGGGCTCGTTCACACGTCCAGGGTAGCCCTGATCCGCGACGGGCCAGCTCGGAAAGCAAGCGAGAGAGCGAAGCCCCCGACCTACCAGCCCTCGGCGCGCAGGGTCTCGTCGAGCAGCTCGGCCAGCAGGCGCGCGTAGGCCCGCCGCGCGCTGGCGGGGGTGCGGGCCGCGCGGGGGAGCTCGAAGTGGAGGGCGCGACTGACGCGGCTCGAGCGCAGGGCGCCATCGGTGCGTGCGCCCGTGGCGCGGAAGTAGAAGCGCTCGGTCTGGCCGCCGACCCTGTAGCTCGAGTCCAGCCGGTCGATCGCGAGCGGCACCCGCTGGCTCGCCGAGAGCCCGCCGACCAGGCGCTCGTAGCGGCTCTTGAGCCGGCGCAGGGCCGCGCTCGAGATCCCCTGGGTCGCGAGCTCGATCGCGTCCACCTTGCCCTGACCGTGGATCTCGACCACCAGGTCGAGGCGCTCGTCCTCGGCGCGCTCGGCGGCGCTGCGCAGGCGGCGCTCGTAGACGGCGAGGATCCGGCGCGCGCTCGCGCTCTCGAAGCGATCGCCGAAGCTGCCCTGATCGTGCGGGCGCTCGGTCGGGCGGTTGACGTCGAACCAGTGCCCGTAGCTCTCCGAGCGGAAGTCGTGGGCGATCACCAGGCCCCAGCCCAGACGCTGGGCGAGGTCGCGCGCCAGGGTCCCCGTGTAGAGGTCGTAGCCCTCGTGCGGCGCCGAGACAACGTAGCCAGGCGCCCCGCCGCGCTCGGCGTCGATCCGCAGCAGCGTCAGCTCCTCGGGCGCCGCCAGCACGTTGTCGTCCTCGTCGCTCTCGGCGACCTCCGCGGCGGGGTCGACCAGCGCCTCCAGGCGATAGCGGCCGGCAGGGAGCTCGGGCAGCGGCACCTCCAGGTCGCGCTCGTTGCGCTCTCCCGCCCTGAGCCCGCTCAGGAAGCGGTAGCGGTAGACCTCGCGGTCCGCGCTGCTGAGCGTGGCGTCCCGGCTGAGCACCAGCGCGTAGTCGAAGGGGGCCGCGTCGGCGCCCTCGTTCTCGATCGCGCGCCGCAGGGGCAGCTCCGCGCCCGTCACGGCGACGCGTCCGCTCGGGCGCAGCTCGACGGGTCGGAGCTGGGCGCGAGCGCTGGCGCCGGCCTGGACCTCCAGCGGCGCCGAGGCGATCCGGCCCGCCGCGTCGTCGCCGAGGCTCCCCTCGGGGTCGAGGCGCAGGCCCAGCCAGTAGCGACCGGGCGCGGTCCCCGCGGGGATCGTGACGACCACGCTGGCCTCGCTCTCCTCGCCGGCGTCGAGGGCGGCCAGGCTGCCGCGGCTCAGCTCGGGGTCGTAGCGGGTGATCGTGTCGTTGCTCGAGAGGACCAGCGAGTAGACCAGGGGCTCGCTCATGGGCGCCCCCGCGTTGCGGACGCGGCGGCCGACCGAGAGGCGCGCCCCGGCCTGCGCGCTGCCCTGAGCGGGGGTCAGCGAGAGCGCCACGGGGTCCGCGTCGGCGCTCTGCTCGACGCTGACCCGGCCTGGCGCGCGCAGCACGTTGTCCTGCTCCTCGGTCTCGGCCAGGGCGTCGGGGCCGTCGAGGATCGCGCCCAGGTAGTAGTCCCCGCGCGGCAGCCCCGCGGGGACCAGCAAGGAGATCGCCTCCACCCGCTCCTCGCCCGCGCCGAGGCCCGGCAGGTCGAGCGCGCCCAGCTCGTGGTCCCAGCGCGTGATCGCGTCGTTGCGGGAGAGGTAGACCTTGCAGCGCGTGGGGCCGGCCGCGCGCAGCCCGCCGTTCTTGACCACCAGGCTGCCGCCCAGCGCGCGACCGAGGCGGACCGCGCGGGTCGAGAGCCGCAGCTCGCCGCGCAGGTTGGCCGCGTCGCCCACGCTGAGGGGCTCGCGCGCGGCCGCGGCCACCAGGCCGCCTGGCCCCTCCACGACGACGGCCAGCCGGTAGCTGCCGGGGCCGAGGTCGCTCGGGAGCCGAAGCGCAGCGCTCAGGGCGCGCTCTTCGCCGCTGGCGAGGCTGAGCGTGCGCCAGGCGCCGACCCGCTCCTCGTCGCTCAGGCTCTCGTCCTGGCTGAGGAAGGGCGCCCAGCGCAGCTCGCCGCCCAGGCCAGCGCGCAGGCGCAGGTCGAGGTTCAGCGAGCCCCCAGGCGGAGCCGCGATCCGGTCGCTGCTCAGCGCGACGTGTGCGCTGGCGGCGGCCCGCAGCCCAGCGGCCAGGCCCAGCACGCCGAGGAGCGCCGCCACGCTCACCACGCCACCCAGGGGGCGGAGTGGGACGAGGTGTCTCCCCAGCCTGCCCGGGCTGCTGCCCGGGCGGGCGAAACGGTAGCCCATGATCTCCCTTCCTCGATCCTTCCGAGGACGCCCGCACCCAAGGCTCGTGCCTCGGCGTAACTCGCGCACTTGGGAGGGAGCGCCTGCGCGAACGCGCACGGGGTGCGCACTGGAATCGGGAGGACAGGCCGGGGCGAGTCGTGCGAGAGCGTCTCCACACGTGCAGGCCTGTCCGAGCGCATTCCATGTCGCCACAGGCGACGAGGCCCGCGCAGCGGGCCACCGAAATCTGGGAAAGCGCTGGAGAGCGCGGGGAGCTCTAGCGGGCGCTCACCACTTGAGGGCGAGGGCCACGCCGAGCTCGGAGTCGACCGAGGCGCCGGCGCTCTCGCCGATTCCGCCGACCTGCTCGAGGAAGCCCAGGTAGGCCGCGCGGGTGCGCATGACGAGCACGGCCTTGCCGGGCAGCACGCCCTCGACCAGGGTCATGTCGAACTGCACGCCGACCTCGCGGAAGGGGTTCAGGGCCAGGACGCTCGCGCCGCCGTCCATGACCTCGGCCAGCGTGGTCGAGTTCTCGACCCGGCCGACCATCAGCATCACGTCGCCGTGGAGGTTGTCGTCGGCCAGGGCGAAGGTCCGGCCCGTGTCGCCCTCGAGCTCGGGGTTGCCGAGCCCGTCCCAGCGGTCCACCTGCCCTTGCTGGCTGCGCGAGAAGGAGCCCACGCGAAGGACGAGCTTGCGCTGCCAGCGGCGCAGGCGTCCGAGCACGTTGCCCTCCTCGACCACGCCCCACTGCGTCGCCCGGATCCGACTGGCGAGCGCCACCGCGCTGGTCGGGGCCGGCTCGAAGCGCGCCTGAGCGCGCAGCAGGCGGGAGGTGAGGTCGATCCAAGGCGCCGTCGGGCGGAAGGCAGCGTCGAGGGGAGTCTCGCCCTGGAGGAAGTCCCAGGCCGGCTGCTGGACGTTGGTGTAGTCGAGGGCGATGGTTCGCGGGTCGAGGGGGGCGTCCGCCTCCGCCTCCTCGATCAGGTCGCGGGTGGAGTCGGTGCGCGAAGGGGGCGAGAGCGCCAGCCGCACCGGACCGGCCTGAGTCACCTGGCTCGAGAGGAGGGAGAGCAACGCGGCGATGAAGAGCCCTCGAAACATGCTGGGAGAGTAGCGGGGCGGAGCCCAGGTGTGCAAGTCCGCCAAGAGGAGCGCGGACCGGCTCCGCGTGGGAAGATCCGACGGCATGGCGCAGCCCCCCTGGAATCGGCTCTGGGCGAGCTTCCTCCCCCTCCTGCTCCTCCTCGCGAGCGGCTGCGCTAGTTTTGCGCCGACCCAGCTTCCCGCCCCTCCGGCTGCACGGAGCGGGCCGGCCCTGGCCCTGGCCCCCTTTCGGGTCAGCTACGACCCCAGCTCCGAGCGGGGCCTCGGCCCCGAGGGAGACCCTGAGCCCTTCGTGCCGCCCTACCGCCCCTCCGTGGCCTCCGAGGAGCTGCGAGAGGAGCTGGCCGAGCTGCTCGGGGCGCGCAGCGCCTTCGAGCAGGTGCTGCGCCTCGACGCGGCGGAGTCCTCGGCGGAGCTGCGAGGGGCTGCCCGCCAGCGAGGCGCCCGCTGGCTGCTGGAGGTGTGGTTCGAGGACGTCAGCGTGCGGCTCAAGGAGAAGAACGGGCTGCACGGGCTGAAGATCGCGACCCTGATCGTGTCCTCGATCCTGATCTTCCCGGCGGTGGACCCCCTCAACTGGTTCCTGCCGGGAGAGGACTACGAGCTCGGCTACTCGATCCGCTGGCGCCTGAGCGAGGTCTCGGGGGACGAGGTCGCGGGGGGCTTCCTGGAGCTGGGGGCCTGGGACAGCTTCGCGGCCTTCGGCCCGGGGGCGACGCGCTCGTGGTTCGTGATCGGCTTCCTGCGCGCTCCCGGCTGCCTGGACGAGGAGGACTGGGCCGAGATCGGCGATCAGCTCGAGGCCAGCGCGCGTCGCGAGCTGCGGGTCGGCCTGACGGCGGCGGTCGAGGGCGCGCTGACCCAGTCGGACGACTGAATCCTCAGGACTGAATCCACAGGACTGAATCCACAGGACTTGGGTCGCGTCGCGAAACCGCGGAGCGCCCCAGCCGTTGGTGTGCCCGAGTGACCTTGCATTTCGGGCCTCGATCGGGGAAACCGGGCTGCTCAACGAGAGGGGAATCCAATGAATCGAGTCGTATGCGCGGTCGGAATCGCGCTCGGAATCTGTTTGGGCCTGGCGTCGCCGGCCTCGGCTCAGGGCTGGGTGCTCCTCGGCGAGCGCAAGGTCAATATCAACGCCGAGAAGGACGTGATCCCGGTCAACGTCAAGAAGACCTTCAAGAAGATCCGCCTGCAGGTGATCGGCGCCCCGGTCCACATCATGGACCTCGAGCTGCACTTCGCCAACGGCGGCAAGCAGGACGTCGCGATCCGCAAGGACATCAGCGCCGGCAGCTACACCCGCGCGATCGATATCAAGGGCGACGCGCGCCACGTGACCAAGGTCCGCATGGTCTACCGGACCAAGATCCGCGGCCCGCGGCGGCTCGTGAAGGCGCGTGTGCGCGTCTACGGAATGCAGGGTGAGGGCGGCGAGGCCGGCCCGACCAAGCAGCCGGACGCGGCCAAGCCCGGCGACAAGAAGCCTGTCAAGGCGAAGCCCGTCGAGTGGGTGCTGCTCGGCCAGAAGAAGGTCGACTTCGGCGCGGACAAGGACACGATCCCCGTCACGATCAAGGAGGGCGTGTTCAAGCGGATCAAGTTCAAGATCGCCGGCCAGGCGGCCAAGATCTGGGACGTGAAGGTCCACTTCGGTAACGGCGAGGTCCACGACGTGCAGGTCCGCAAGGAGTTCACGCCCAACAGCTGGACCCGCGTGATCGACCTCCCCGGCGCGGCGCGCGTGATCAAGAAGGTGACGCTGCTCTACAAGAGCCGCGTGCGCAAGCCGCTCCAGCGCGGGCGCGCCACGCTCCAGCTCTACGGCGCCCGCGTCGAGGGCAGCGACGAGGCCGTCAAGAAGCCGGTCGCCGAGAAGCCGGTCGACAAGCCCGCGCCCGCGACGCCCATGGGCAAGTGGGAGTCGCTCGGCTCGCGCAAGGTCGGCTGGAACGTCGACCGCGACACGATCCCCGTCACCGTCGCCGAGGGGCGCTTCCGCCAGCTGCGCATGAGCGTGACCGGCAACAAGATCCACCTGATGAAGCTCAAGGTCGTCTACGGCAACGGCGAGGAGACCGAGCTCACGATCAACAAGCTGGTCGCCGCTGGCGCCAAGAGCCCGCCCCTCGACCTGCCGGGCAACAAGCGAATCGTCAAGAAGGTGGTGTTCTGGTACAAGACGCCGGGCCGGCGCCGGCTGCGCCGGATCCAGCCGCAGGCCACCGTGACCCTGTGGGGCATGAAGTAGGAGAGCGAATAGCTCTTCGACGCGCACGAGCCCGCGATCAGCAGATCGCGGGCTCGTTGCGTGTGGGAGGGACTTAAGCCTCGTCGTTGCAGGCCTGCCCTGGCACACTGCGGCGACCGTGAGTCCACGCACCAAGCCCAACAGAGAGCGCAAGAAGAAGCGCGCCCCCCGAGCCCTGCCCTCGGCCGCTCGCGCGCGCTCGGCTCCCGCGCGCCGCCCCTTGCCCATGACCCGGCAGGAGATGAGCGAGCGTGGCTGGGACGAGGTCGACGTGGTGCTCGTCTCGGGCGACGCCTACGTGGACCACCCCAGCTTCGGCCTGGCCGTGGTGGGGCGAGTCCTCGAGGAGGCCGGCTTCCGAGTCGCCGTGCTAGCGCAGCCCGACTGGCACTCCTGCGAGCCCTGGCGCGAGTTCGGCCGGCCGCGCCTGTTCTTCGGCGTCGGCGCCGGAAACATGGACTCGATGATCAACCACTACACGGCCAACAAGAAGGTCCGCAACGACGACGCCTACTCGCCGGGCGGCCGGATCGGCCTGCGCCCCGACCGGGCCACGCTGGCCTACTGCCAGCGCTCGCGCGAGGCCTACAAGGGCGTCCCCGTGGTCGCGGGCGCGGTCGAGGCCTCGCTCCGCCGCCTGGCCCACTTCGACTACTGGAGCGAGAAGGTCCGCGCCTCGATCCTGCTCGACGCCAAGGCGGACCTGATCGTCTACGGCATGGCCGAGACGACGATCGTCGAGGTCGCGCAGCGCCTGCAGGCCGGCCAGCCCCTCGAGGCGGTCCGCGACCTGCGCGGGCTGGTCTATCCCCTCGGCGCCAAGGACCCGCGCCCCGAGGGCCCAGACGTGGAGCTCCTGCCCAGCTTCGAGCAGGTCAAGGAGGACAAGCGCCTCTTCGCGCGGGCGACCAAGCAGATCTACCTCAACAGCAACCCGCACAACGCCAAGACCCTCGTCCAGGCCCACGGCAAGCGGGCCGTGGTCCAGACCCCGCCGGCGCTGCCCCTCAGCACCGAGGACATGGACCGGATCCACGACCTGCCCTTCACGCGCCGCCCGCACCCGCGCTACGGCGAGCCGATCCCGGCCTTCGAGGTGGTCAAGCACTCGGTCCAGATCATGCGCGGCTGCTTCGGCGGCTGCACCTTCTGCTCGATCACGACCCACCAGGGGCGGATCATTCAGTCCCGCTCGGAGGACTCGGTCCTGCGCGAGCTGGAGCAGATCGCGAGCGAGCCCGACTTCAAGGGGACGGTCAGCGATATCGGCGGCCCGACCGCGAACATGTATCGCATGCGCTGCACCAAGCCCGAGGTCGAGGCCGTCTGCAAGCGGCTGAGCTGCGTGCACCCCAGGATCTGCAAGCTGCTCGGGACCGACCACGGCCCCCTGATCCAGCTGATGCGCAAGGCCCGCGCCGTGCCCGGCGTGAAGCGGGTCAACGTGGCCTCGGGCGTGCGGATCGACCTGGCCGGGCGCTCGCCGGAGTATCTGCGCGAGCTCGCCACCCACCACGTGGGCGGGCGGCTCAAGGTCGCGCCGGAGCACACCGACGAGACCGTGCTCGAGAAGATGAAGAAGCCCCAGCTCGCCGAGTGGGACCGCTTCGTCGAGGAGTTCCACAAGGCCTCGCGCGCCGCGGGCAAGCGCCAGGAGCTGGTGCCCTACTTCATCAGCAGCCACCCGGGCTCGGACCTGCGCGCCATGATCGACCTGGCGCTCTTCCTCAAGCGCAACGGCTACGCGCCCGACCAGGTCCAGGACTTCATCCCCGCGCCAATGGACGTCGCGACCGCGATGTACTACACCGGCCTCGACCCGCTCACGGGCGAGGAGGTGCACGTCGCGCGCGGCCTGCGCGACCGCCGCCTGCAGCGGGCCCTGCTCCAGTTCTTCAAGCCGGAGAACTACTTCCTCGTGCGCGAGGCGCTCAAGAAGGCTGGACGGCTGAACCTGATGGGTGACCACTGCGACGCCCTGATCCCCAGCCAGCCCCCCCGCGAGGCGCTGGAGGCCCGCCGCCAGCGCGCCAACCGCGAGGTCGCCGGCGCCAGCGGCGACATTCACGAGATCCGCGCCGCCAAGCCGGGCAAGCAGCGCCAGGGCAAGAAGCGCTCCGGCCAGGGGCGGCGCCGCGACGACCGCCGCGACGAGCGGGGGGGAAACCGCGGCTACCGGCCCAAGCGCAAGGGGAAACCCAAGCGCTGAGCGGTCCTCGAGCGCTAAGCTCTGGGCATGGCCGACGACGACCTGCGCCGACTCGAGCGCCGCTGGCGCGAGACCCAAGAGCCCGCTGACGAGGGGCGCTACCTGCTCGCGCGCATGCGCGCGGGCGAGCTGAGCCAGCGCGCGCTGAAGCTCGCGGCGCTGCTCGGCCAGCCAGGCGCCGCCGCCGCGCTCCCCGAGCAGAGCGCGCTCGGCACGCGAGCCGACTGGGCCGAGGCGGTGCGCGAGGTCGCGTCGGGCGACCCCGAGACCACCTGGCGCCTGCTCCTGGCCGAGTGCGAACGCGTGCTGGCCCTGGTGCGCGTCAACTGGTTCGACTCCTCGCGGCTGGTCCTGGTCGAGGGGGACGGCCGCGGCGACGAGCTCCCGCTGGCCGAGCGCGTGCCGCTGCACCTCGACACCCTCGGCGCCCCCTGCCCCCCCGAGTCCGCCTGCGTCTCGATCCTCCCCGAGGACGCGCCGCGGAGCTGGTCCATGCAGGCCCGGATCGAGGAGGTCTCGCTCAACGGAGATCGCAGCCTGAAGCGGCGTGAGCTGCAGCACGGGGACTGGATCGACCTCGGCCCCACGTGCCTGGTCTACGACGGGGGCGCCGACCCTCCGCGAGCGGACGAGATCGCGCTCGCCCGCGCCTGGCTCGACGAGCTCGGCGCCCGAGCGCGAGGCGCTCCCCCGAGCCCCGGGGAGCTCCCTCCCCTCTGGATCGGCGCGGGCCTCGGCCGCGACTGGCTGCGCAGCGAGCTCCGCGACCTGGACGAGGCCACGACGGCCAAGCAGGCGGTGTCCCTCGCCAGCTGGCCAGCGCTCGGCGAAGACCTCGAGCGAGTCCAAGCGGGCGCGCGCGAGGTGGCCGCCTGGGCCCTCGGCCGCAGCCCCTCGGCGCGGACCCGCGCGCTGCGCGCCCTGGACCGGCTCGCGATCGCGAGCCCCTGCCCCC
>CALDQK010001334.1 GCA_937911525.1 uncultured bacterium | reverse complement strand
CGAGAGATCGGCAGATCTCTCGGACGCCTTTTGGCGGCCCATAGCGTCTAGCGCTCTTCGGCCCCCCCGAGTCCGACCGCGAAGGGGGCGTCGTCGCCGCTGACCTTGGCGTAGGCGCGCTGCAGCTGGGCGAGGGCCTGGGCCGAGCGGGCCCAGGCCAGGTAGCCGCCGCCCTCGGCGACCGCGACCTCGAGGACCGCGCCGGTGGGGAACACGAAGCGGGCGCGGTCGCTGCGCTGAGGATCGAGCCACTTGGACTGCCTCGGCTGGGCCGTCTGGTTCCCGCGGCTGAACTTCCCCTCGAGGCGGAGGTCGAACAGGACCTTCAGCGCCGCCTGCTCGAGGGGGCACTCGACCTCGCTGCTGACCCGGTAGGTGCTGACCTCGCCGCCCGCCAGGCGCAGAGTCAGCCGCTCGCTCAGCTGCGGCGCTCCCGCTGCTCCCGCCCAGCCTGCCTGCAGGATCCGCGCCGGGGTCACGAGCTTGGTGGCCTCGAGCTGAACGACGTGGCGCCCGCGGCGCTCGTAGACCAGCGCCCCGGTGGGCGGCGGACCCGCGAGGAGCAGGTCGCCGAGCAAGCGCTCGCGCAGCTGGGGCCCGAGGGGCTGCCAGTCGTGTTCGCGCTTGGGGATCCAGCGGCGCAGGGTCCAGTCGTCGTGCTCGACCCGCAGCTCGACCGCGCTGCTGTCCTGCAGCCCGGACACCTGGGGGGCCTTGCCCAGCAGCCGAGTCATGGCCACGCGCCAGGGCTTCAAGAGCTCCTCACCGACGGGCAGGCGGGCCTGAACGCTCCCCCCGGCTGCGCCGTAGCCCAGCCCGTACTTGCTCGTCGAGGGGAGCTTCGCCCAGGCCGCGAGGGTCTGAGCGTAGCGCTCAGGCGTCACCGAGAGGAGCGGCGCGCGCGAGGTGCCGTCTTCCTGACTGGGGTAGGTCAGGCTGCTCAGGGCATGCCCTCGCAGGCGAACCACCGTGGGCGAGTCCGGGTGGCCGACCTCGACGCCTTCCTTCGTGCGGCGGATCACCCCCAGCTCTCCGCACCACTCCAGGCGCTGCGAGAGGCGCCAGTAGGGGAGCTCCTCGGGCAGCCCCTGGTCGGCGAGGCGCGAGAGGACCAAGGTCACCAGGTTGGGGATCAGGAGCTGCTCCGACCAGCGCAGGATGTGGCCGTCGCCGGGCAGGCGGAACAAGCCGCCGACGTAGCGCCCGCGCTCCCCCCAGCTCCTCACGCGGCCGTCGAGGCCCACCTCGTAGACCTCGTCGTTGGGCAGGAAGTCGGGGCCCTTCCAGCGCTGCTGGATCTGGACCTTCAGGCGCGCGGGGTCCTTCAGGAGCGCGACCTCGACGCTCAGGGCCAGCTCGTCGCTGAGCAGGTAGGAGCGCGTGCAAACCCGCGCGATCGCGCCGCTCTCCAGCGCCCGCCGCAGGACTCCGCCCACGACCTCGCAGGGAGCGGGGGGCTCCTGGGCTGCCAGGGGAAGGGGCGAGAGCAGGAGCGCCAGGCAGAGGAGGGTTCTCATGGCGCGGAAGCTACCATTCGCGCGCCGGGGGGCGCCTCAGCCGAGGGCGGTCGCCAACCAGGCTGCGATCCGCTCTGCAGGCTGCTCGGGGGCGCGCGGCCAGCGGTTGTGGTCGAGGTCCAACCCCGGGTCGGGCTCCCAGCGGACCCACTCGGGCTCGGCCCGCGTCTTGGCGAGGGTGTGCTCCATCGCGCTGCGAGGAGCGTAGTCGTCCCCCGCCAGCTCGATCGCCAGGGTCGGTCCAGCCCAGCGGCAGAGCGCGTCGTCGCCGTCGAGGCCCACGAAGGCGTAGCGACCCGTAGCGCCGGCGCGCGCCCACTCCAGGATCAGGCTCTTGGCCTCGCGCCCTCCGAACCCGACCCGCTCGCCCGGGAACCTCCCCAGCCCGCGGGCCAGCAGCGCGCAGCTGCGCAGGGCGAAGCGCATGTAGAGCCGGCGCCCCCCGCTCCAGTTGTGCACGTAGGGCGAGCCAGAGGCGACGAGCCCCACCGCGGAGACCTCGCGCGAGAGGCCGGCGTCCATCAGCGCGACCTGTCCGCCCAGGGAGTGGCCGAGCCACACGAAGGGCGCGTGGGGGAGCGCCCGCCGGCCCGCCGCGCGGATCGCGGGCGCGTGGCGACCCACCAGGTCGCCGTAGCTCCAGTCCAGCCCGCGGCGAGCGCGGACGGGAGAGTCCCCGTGCCCGGGGAAGTCGGCCAGGAGCACCGAGAGGCCGCGGGCCCGGAGCGCCTCGGCCAGGCCGGCGTAGTAGCTGGCGCGGATCCCCATCGCGGGCAGCACCGCGACCAGGGGGGCGCGCGCTCGGGGGGCGCGCCACAGGCTCAGCGCTTGCTCGCCGCCGATCGTGTCGGCCAGGAGCGTGTCGACCGGAGCCTCGTCGGCCCCCACGCTCAGCGCAGCTTCAGCTCGGCGAAGCCCCGCCGCAGCGCCTGCTCGACCGCGCGCTCCAGGGCCTCTCGCGCGCGCTCGCGCGCCTGGCCGTGGACGTTCTGGTAGACGAGGTAGGCGTGGCTGACGCTGGCCTCTCCGCGGGTCTCGAAGCGCTGCTGGGGCAAGCCGACCTCGCCCTGCTTGGGCGGGCGCGGGCGCCACTCGAGCCGCACCTTGGCCTCGGTCGTGGTCAGCTCCTGGGGGATCCCGACGAACCACAGCGCCGCGCCCGCGAGACCCAGACCCCAGGCCGTGCTGGTGCGCCGATCGCTCAGCCGCTCCACCACGAGCTCGAGCTCGAGGTCGGACTCCAAGCGCAAGGCGTAGGGGTCGTTGGGGCCGCGCACGTCGCGAAACGCGCCCGTGCCGACCATGTGCGCCGCCAGCTCGTCGGCGAAGCTGCGGTCGAGGAAGCGCTGCTCCTCCAGGCTGGCGTAGGGAACGAGCGGGATCAGGTCGAGCATCGCCCAGCCGGGGGCGGCCAGCATGTCCTGCGCCTCGGGGCGCTCGTCGGTCACCACGAGGTGGGCGTGGTCCGTGAGGGGGTAGGGCGCCTGGTAGGGCGCGGCGCAGCCAGCGAGGCTCAGGCCCAGCGCCAAGCTCGCTGCGAGCACGAGGCCCCTCACTTGGCGCGCTCCACCAGCGAGAACACCAGCTCGTGGACGCCGCCCCGGTCGTCGGTCACGACGACCAGGAAGCGGCCGGGCGGCGGCGCCTTGCGCTCCGCCGAGGGGAAGAGCAGCTGAACCCGCGGCGCCGGCTTGCCCGTCAGGCGCTGATCCCCCTCCGAGAGCTGGAGCTTGCGCTCGCGCTCGCCTGCTTCGTTCAGCCGGTAGAGCGTCAGGGTCTCGTAGGTCCCCGGCGGCAAGAGGAGCTCGAAGGGCCGGTCGCAATAGGCCCGCTGGTCGAGGTCGAAGTCGAGCTGACCTCGGCGCCGCTCCTCGACGGCGTCGGTCCGGACGCCTGCGGGGGCGGGGGCCTCGCAGCCGAGGAGCCCGAGGGCGAGCGAGAGGGTGGTGATCGAAGCGGTCCTGCGCATGGGAGGAGAGGTTAGCGGCGTCGCCGACGGGGTCGAGCGTCCCGTTGGGAGGAAATCTGGGAGGCGCTCGGCGAGGCGCTCGGCGAGGCGCTCGGCGAGTCGAGCGAGAGGTGGGCTAGAGCGGGGTGAGGGGCGGGCGCAGCGCGAGGGCGAAGCGCTTGCGGCCGGCGGGGAAGTCGACGCTGAGGTGGGTCGGGGTGAGGGCGGTGATCGTGCCCTCGCCGTGCTTTCGGTGGCGGACGCGTTGGCCGAGGGACCAGGGGGCCGGAGTTGGAGCCGGAGCCGGAGCCGGAGACGGAGCCGGAGCCGGGGCCGGAGACGGAGACGGGGCCGGGGCCGGAGCCGGAGCCGGAGACGGAGACGGAGACGGAGACGGAGACGGAGACGGAGACGGAG
>CALDQK010001333.1 GCA_937911525.1 uncultured bacterium | reverse complement strand
GACCTCTGCGCGAGCCGAGGCCAGGGTCGCCTCGACCCGGGCGAGCTGCGCGCGCTGGTTGACCGGGTCGATCTGCAGGACCACGGTGCCCGAGTCGAGGTGCGCGCCGTCCTCGAGGTGCTCGTGGACCCAGGCCACCTGGCCGCCGACCTCGGCCGAGATCACGACCCGGCGGCGAGGGCGCGCGCGCGCCAGGCCCTGGACCTGGGGCGCGATCCGCTGGGGCCCGGCGGCGACGACCTTGACGCCGACCTTCTTGGTCACGCTCGGCTTGCGCGGGGGGGCCTTGCGGCTGGCTTTGAGCGCCACGAACGCGCCCAGGGCCAGCGCCAGGATCCCGCCGCACACCAGGGCGATCCGGCCCCAGCGCAGCTCTTCGTGGTAGTAGCTCTCGGCCTGGTCGAGGTGCTCGACCGCCTCGAGGTCGAGCGCGGCGGGCTCGTCCTGGGGGGCCGCGTTGGGCTCGGTCGAGGGGAGAGGTTCGTTCATGGGGACTCCAGCCGGGCGGGGGCGATCGCCAGCCCGGTGAGGAAGGTCTCGACGATGTGCGCGCTGAGGCGCGGCAGCTCGTCGGCGCCGAAGGCGCTGGGTCCGTAGAGGACGTCGAGGACGGGGCGGGCGTGGCGGAAGAACACGCACTGCGCGATGAGGGAGAGCGCGTGCAGGCGCCGCGCCGGCAGGTCGAGGTCGGGGCGGACGGCGCCCAGGAGCTCCTCGAGGGCTTCGACCTGGGGGCGCATGTAGCGCTCGGCGACCTGAGGGAGGGCGGGGCCCGGGTTGGCCATTTCGCGCGCCAGCAGGCGGCCGTGCCAAGAGGCGCTGGCCTTGAACAGGCGAGCGAGGAGGGCCTCGACGTGGGAGCGCAGCTGGTGCTCGAGGCCCCCCGCAGGAGGGAGCGCGGGGCGAGGGAAGCGCTCGTGCAGCTGGGCGAAGGCGTAGTCCACCACCTCGCGGTAGAGGGACTCCTTGTCGCCGAAGTGATAGTGGACCGCCGCCACGTTGGCGTCGGCGCGGGCGCAGATCGAGCGCACGGTGGCGCCGTCGAAGCCCTCGCTCGCGAAGATCTCGCCGGCGGCTTCCAGGAGGCGAACGCGGGTCGTCGCGCTGGCGGTCGTCATGGGGTGTGGGTCATTGGGTGGAGCATTCAAACAGGCGTTTCAATCGGCTGTTCGGAAGACGATATCCCTCTGGGGAGGCGAGGCGAGCCTGGGGACGAAGAGGTCCATCAAGGAAGGACTTGCGGCCCTCGCGCGCGTTTCCCCAGCAATGTGGAAAACGTTGGGGAAAACCTCTGCAGCTTCAGCGCGCCTCCCGGATCGTCAGGCCGCGGCGCTGCTGGCTAAGTCCTTCCCTGCAAGCGATTAACGCCCCCTTCGCAGAGGCGAGTCAGGGGCGCCAGGCCTGTGAGGAAGCGTGGGGAGAACTCGCGGGGAGGGCGCTGGGAGGACAAACATGCCCCCTGTTGACCTCACTGGACGGGGTAGCCCGCCTTCTCGAGGGCCGCGACCATTTTCTCGACGTGTCGGCCCTGCAGCTCGATGTGCTCGTCGCCCGCCTTGCCGCCCACGCCGATCGTCTGCTTGAGCTTCTTCGCCAGGGCCTTGAGGTCCTTGGGGGTCAGCCGGAAGCCCTGCGCGATCGTGACGATCTTGCCGCCGCCGCGGCCCTCGGTGCGGACCTTGATCCGCTGCTTCGCCGGGGGCTCGCTCTGCTTGCGCACCTTGGGGCCGCGCTCGACGGTGGCGCGACGAATCACCTCCCAGCCGTCTCCTCGGCTGACCCGGCGGTCCTCCTGTCGCTTGCGCTTCGTCATTTCGCTCCGTGTTGTGGCCGTTACGCCCCGACTCTATACCAAAGGTGTGAGCAGCCACCCCAGCCCGCTATCCCGAGGCGCTCAGCCAGACGGGCTCTCGGTGATCGACAGCCAGGGTCGCCAGCTCTACGTCGACGACGCCTTCTGCGCCATGACGGGCTTCAGCCGCGACGAGCTCCTCGGCGCGAGCCCGCCGCACCCCTACTGGGCGCCCGAGGGCATGCCCTCCGCACAGGCGGCCCTCGAGCGCGGCATCGCCGGCGAGGCCGAGCGCTTCGAGCTCCTCTTCCTGCGCCGCGACGGCTCGACCTTTCCCGCCTCGGTCTCGG
>CALDQK010001332.1 GCA_937911525.1 uncultured bacterium | reverse complement strand
GGGCGGCTAGTGGGCCAGCTCGCGCTCCCGATCGACGAGCACCTGCCGGCCCTGCGCGAGCGCCTCGAGCGGGAGCGGGTGCTCCTGCTCACGGCGGAGCCCGGCGCCGGCAAGACGACGCGCCTGCCGGCCGCCCTCCTGGCGGGGCGGCGCGGGCAGGTGTGGGTGCTCGAGCCCCGGCGCCTCGCGGCCCGCATGGCGGCCCGGCGAGTCGCGGCCGAGCTGGGCGAGCGGGTGGGCGAGACGGTCGGCTACCGGGTCCGCTTCGAGGACGAGACCAGCTCGCGCACGCGCCTGGTCTACCTGACCGAGGGCGTGCTGACCCGGCGCCTGGCCGCGGGGGACGACCTCTCCGGGGTGTCCTGCGTGGTGCTCGACGAGTTCCACGAGCGCCACCTGGACACGGACCTCGCGCTGGTGCTGCTCGACCGGCTCCGCCGCACGCGCCGCCCCGACCTGGGGTTGGTGATCATGTCGGCGACCCTCGACGCGCGCCCGCTCGAAGCCTGGCTCGGGGTCGAGGCGGTCGAGGTCCCTGGGCGCCTGTTCCCGGTCGAGATCGAGCACGAGCGCGTGCGCGACACCCGCCGCCTGCCCGAGCGGGTCCAGGGCGCGGTCGGGCGCCTCCTCGACGAGGGGCTCGCGGGTCACGTGCTCGTGTTCCTGCCCGGCACGGGCGAGATCCGCGCCTGCGAGCAGGCCCTGGCCGGGGCTGAGCGGGCGGCCGGCCTGAGGGTGTTCCCGCTCCACGGGCGGCTCGACCCGGGCGGGATCGAGCAGGCCCTGCGGCCCAGCCAGGCCCGCAAGGTGATCCTCTCGACCAACGTGGCCGAGTCCTCGCTCACGATCGAGGGGGTGGAGGCCGTGATCGACGCTGGCTCGGCCCGCGTCTCGGGGGTCTCGGCCCGCACCGGGCTGCCCTATCTGCGCCTGGAGCCGATCGCCCGCTCCTCGGCGATCCAGCGGGCCAACCGCGCCGGCCGGCAGGGTCCTGGGCGTTGCCTGCGCCTCTACAGCGAGCTGGACTTCCAGGGGCGACCGGCGGGGGCGACGCCCGAGCTGCTGCGCGAGGACCTCGCCGGCGCGCTCCTGACCCTGCACGGCGCCGGCGTGCGCCAGCTGGACGAGCTGCGCTGGCTGGACCCGCCGCCCGAGTCCTCCCTGGAGCAGGCCCGCACGCTCTTGACGCGCCTGGGCGCCTTGAGCGAGGAGGGCGAGCTGAGCGAGGTCGGCGAGTGCCTGCGCGAGCTGCCCCTCCCGCCGCGCGTCGGCCGCTTCCTGCTCGAGGGGGGCGAGCGCGGCGTCGGGAGCTGGGCCTGCGACGGGGCGGCGCTCTTGAGCGAGCGCGACCTGCGCGCGCACTCGGTCCGCTACGACCAGGCCGAGACGATCGGCGCCTGCGACGTGCTGGCCCGGATCGACCTGCTCGAGGAGGCGCGCCGGCTGCGCTTCGACCGGCGCCGGCTGGGCTCCCTCGGCGTGGACGCCAACGCCGCGCGCGCCGTGGACCGGGCCTCGCGCCAGCTCCGCCGCGCGCTGCCCAAGGACCAGCGCGAGGGCAAGGGCGACGAGGAGGCCTTCAGGATCGCGCTCCTGGCGGGGCACCCCGACCGCGTCGGGCGGCGCGGGGAGGGCAGCAAGGTCGCCCTCAGCGACGGCGGCGGCGGGCGCCTCAGCGAGGGGAGCGTCGTGCGCGAGCACGAGTGGCTCCTGGCCCTCGACGCGATCGACCCGCGCGGCCGAGGGCGCGAGCCCCAGGTCACGATCGCGAGCGCGATCGAGCCCGAGTGGCTGCTCGACCTCTTCCCCGAGGCCCTCGAGGAGCACGACGCCGTGCGCTGGGACCCGCAGCGCGAGCGGGTCGAGGTCCAGTGGGAGCTGCGCTACGGCGGCCACGTCCTCGAGTCGAGCCCGGGCGAGGGCGACCCCGGGGCGGTCGCGGCCGTCCTGCGCGAAGCCGCCGCCGCGGCGGGGCCCGACGCCTTCTGCGCGGCCGACGAGCGCGAGGCCCTGCTCAAGCGGCTGGCCTTCCTCAAGGAGGTCCGCGACGACCTGCCCCTCCTCGACGAAGACGCCCTCGCCGAGGTGATCGCCGAGCTCTGCGAGGGGCGGCGCTCCTTCAAGGAGCTGCGCGACGCGCGCCCCCTCGACTGCCTGATCGCTCGCCTGGGCGAGGGCGCCCGCCTGCTCCGTCAGCTCGCCCCCGAAACCGTCGAGCTCCCCGGCCGCCGCCGCTGCCCGGTCAACTACGAGCGGCGCCAGGCGCCCTGGATCCAGAGCCGGCTCCAGGACTTCTTCGGCCTCAGCGACGGCCCCCGCGTCGGCGGCGGGCAGGTGCCCCTCGTGCTGCACCTCCTGGCCCCCAACAAGGTCGCGGTCTCGGTCACCACCGACCTGGCGGGCTTCTGGGAGCGCACCTACCCGCGCGAAATGAAGGCCCTCCGGCGTCGCTACCCACGCCACAAGTGGCCCGAGGACCCGGCGAAGGCGGAGCCTCCGCGCCGGGGTCGCGCCCGCTAGGCGGAGGGTTGTTGGCAGATATCCAGGTCAAGGACACCGGCTGCAAGTCCGAGTCAGGAATGAGGAGCGGCTGTCGCTCGGTCTCGCCCGCCATGGCCTTGGGTTGCACGAGCCGCGATCGCGCTCCGAGCTCTCCTTCAACGCAAAGGCGCAAAGGCGCAGAGCCGCAAGGATCGTCGCTCGTAGGTCGAAGGGGGCCGGACGTCCACACGCGGCAAGGACGCGCCACGGGAGCCCGCTCCCGCTCCCTCCTGGCGCTCTTTGCGTCTTCGCGTCTTCGCGTCTTTGCGTTGAAGAGGATCTCTCCGAGGAGCCTGGAGGTCAGCGACAGCCAATCCTGATTCCCCGTTCGAATTCGAATTCAAATTCGAACCAACTGTCCGTACAAACAGCTCCCCTCGCGCGCTGCTCGGCAGCGGAACCAGATCACCCGAAGTAGGTGCAGGTGGCCGCCGGAGGCACGAGGGGAGTTGAGTCGCCGGAGTGGGAGCGCAGCAGCTCCTCCGTCTTCACGCTGCCCTGGCTCTGGAAGAGCGACCCCTGCTCGCTCGAGCGAGCCAGGACGGCGGGTGTTCGGAAGGAAGCGGTGCTGCCCAGCGGAGGATCCAGTGGAGAATCCCAGTGGATCGATCGGCTGAGCGGGCGCTGCTGTCTGTTTTGAAAACGGGCGGGTGCGGCTGCGGTCCCGCTCCAGCGGAGAGCGCCGCCTCGCCCAGTGGGTGCGCCCGTGGGCTCGGCGGCGCTGTTGAGGCGCGGAGGTTAGCGGGGGCTCAGGGCCTCGCCAAGCATCTCCTTGATTTTCTCGCGACCCAGCTTGCTCAGGCGCCAGCCCATGCGGCGGCCGTCCGGGTCCTTCTTCTCCTTGAAGCAGGCGCCGTCCTTCTTCATGTTCTGAGCGAAGTTGGCCACGTTGTAGGCGTCGTAGTCGACCGAGAGCTGGCGCAGGTGCTCGGTGTCCACCTTGCGCTTGGTGTGACCCAGCCAGAGCGCGATCGTGCGCTGGCGGGCGCGGGTCGAGCGCTGATCGACGAGCAGGGCCTCGAGCTGAGCCCGCTCCTCGTCGCTGAGCTTGAGCGCGCGGCGACGACGCGTCGTCGAGCCGCTCTTGCTCTTGCGGCGCTTCTGGGTGCTGGACGCCGACGAGCTGGCGCGCTTGCGGGCGTTGGGGTTACGCAGCCCCTCCTCGACCTCGCGCAGGCCGGCCTCGAGGGCGACCACGGCCACGTCCATGGGCGTGACGTCGATCCCGCGCGTGTCCTCGAGCGCCTCGGCGAGGTGCGACAGGCGCTCCCAGGTGGTGCGGCGCAGGACGATCCGGCGCGCGACGGTGGTCTCGCCCGGGGCGGCCGTGGCGGCGGAGATCTCAGCGCCCATTCCAGGGTGGACGGCCGTCTGGGCGGTCTCGGCCGCGGCGATGGTCTCTGCCTCGTATCCCGCCGCGTGTTCGGCTGCGTGTTCGGTTTCAGCGCGAAGCTGGGCGAGGGGCACTTCGGGTTGGCTGGTCATGCTCACTCCCAACGATTGATGGAACTGGCCGAACCATAACGATGGGGTCCGACGTTCCTGGGCGCCCCCATCGTCTCGCGGCCGTCCCGGCGAGCCGACTCGCGCGCGATGGCTCCCTCGCGGCCATCCTGGGCCTAGAATCCCCCGCTTCGCTCCTGGGAGGACTCATGTCGCGCGCCCCGCTCCTGGCCCCGCTCCTGGCCCCGCTCTGCCTGCTCGCGGGCTGCGCCGCGCCCACCCTGACCCCCCTCTTGCACCCCGAGCTCGAGCCCGTGCAGCGGCGCGCGGTCCGCATGGCCGAGGAGGGCTGGAGCCTCCCCCTCCGGGTGGAGGTCCTGGCGGCGGGCGACCCCGGGCCGGGCGGTCTGGAGCTGGCGCGCGCCCAGATCGAGGCCTTCGAGGAGGCCTATCGACGCTCGCCCTTCGACGCCTTCGCCCTCGAGGTCCGCCTCGACCCCGAGCGAGAGCGGGGGCGCGCGCGCCTGGACGCCCACACCTCGCGCCTCGTGGTCGAGGTCTCGCCCAGCGGCGCCCCCCTCAGCGCCGACGCGCTGCTGGAGGCCTGGGCCGAGGGCTACGACTGGGAGCGAGAGGGCCGCTGGTTCGAGGGCGCCCAGGCTCGCCTGATCGAGGGGGCGCTGGTCCGCGACCTGGGCAAGCTGGCCGAGCTCGAGCAGGAGCTCGGCCGCGAGCTGCGCTCGCTCGAGCTCCTGGCCGGCAGCCTGCGGGCCCGCGCCGCCCGCCAGGGCGAGGCCGTGCTCTTGACCCCGAGCGAATCGCGCCAGGCCCGCCACACCTGGTTTCGGGCCACCTTCGCCCTCTACCGGGTGCTCAACACCCTCGCCCGCTGGCGACCTCTGGCTGAGGGGACCCAGCTCCCGGGCCTGACCCCGCCCGCGCATGAGCTCGTGCTCCACGCCCGCTGGACCTTCACCGCCCACCTGGGCTGGCTGCTCGAGACGGTGGTCGGCGGGCGCTCGCTGGGGCGCCTCTGGCGGCGGGACTTCTGGCACCGCAACCCGCTCTACGTGCTGCTCGACAGCGAGGCGCCCCTGCTCCTCCCCGACGGTGAGCGGATCGCCACGATCCCCAAGGGCTCGGTCGGCGCCCTGCTCGAGCTGCGCCTCGACGACGACCTCTTCGACTGGTTCGAGGAGCTCGACGAGCGGCCGGCGCCGAGCGGGAGCCCCTCTGCCAAGCTGGCTCCAGGCGTCGCCCTCCTGCGCACCCGCCTGCCCGCCCTGCGAGAGCTGGCCGAGGAGCGCGGCCTGAGCGGGTTCCGCGCCTGGAAGGAGCTGTGGGACGCCCGCCTCAAGAACTCGGCCAGCTTTCCGCTCTATCACGCGATCGCCGGCGTCAGCCGCTTCCTCGGCCACACCCGCGTGACCGGACGCCCGCCCGCGATCCAGGACGCGCAGCTCGCGCGCGTGGCCAGCTTGCTGCGGCCAGGCGACGTGCTCCTGGCGCGCGAGGACGGCTTCCTCTCCAACGCCTTCCTGCCCGGCTTCTGGCCGCACGCGATCCTCTACCTGGGGCCCGAGGGGGAGTGGACCCAGCTCCGCCTGGCCGACGGGACGCCGCTGGGCGAGGACCCGGTCGTCCAGCGCGCGCTGCCCGCCTTCCGCGCCAAGACCGAGGACGGCCACCCGGCGCGGGTGATCGAGGCCGTCTCGGCGGGGGTCGTGTTCAGCTCGCTCGAGCACGCGCTGCAGAAGGACTACGCCCTGGCGCTGCGCCCCCTCCTGAGCGAGGCCCAGCGCGCCGCCGCGATCCGCCGCGCCCTGGCCCTGCAGGGGCTGCCCTACGACTTCGACTTCGACTTCGCGAGCGACGACAAGGTGGTCTGCACCGAGCTCGTCTACCGGGCCTACAACGGAGACCTCCAGTTCCGCTGCGGGATCGACGCCGCCGAGAAGAGCCCTCAGCGCGCGATCCCCGGCGTGATCGAGGTCCTGGGCCGCCAGACCATGCCCGCCAACGACCTGGCCCGCTACGCGATCTACATGCAGGACCACCCCCAGCCCCAGCCGCCCTACCCCGGGCGCCTGCTGGAGCTGATCTGCCTGCTCGACCGCGAGGGCGACCAGGCCGTCCTGCACGAGGGGCCCGCCGCGCTCGTGACCCTGCGCGAGAGCGTCGAGCGCTGATCAGCGCAGCGGGTGGCTAGAGCGAAGGCGCCTACTCGATTCCGTAGCGCGCCAGGAGGTGGTAGAGGGTCGAGCGAGAGATCCCGAGCTTCTTGGCGGCGCGGGTCTTGACGCCCTTGCATTCGTCGAGGGCCGCGCGGATCGCGTCCTCGCGCAGCTCCTGCAGGGTGCGACCGCTGAAGTCGGCGCCGGGCAAGGTGACGCCCTGGCTGTCGCGGACGCGCTGGGAGAGGTCGGGCGCGGTGACCACGGCCAGCCCGCGCGCGCGCAGGCGGGCGAGCTCGGACTCCAGCTCGGCGAGGTTCCCCGGCCAGGCGTAGGCGCGCATTCGTTCGAGGGCGCCGGGGCGGACTTCGAGGGGGACGCCCTCGCGCTGGGCCCAGGCCGCGCAGAGCGCGGGGAGATCTTCGCGGCGCTGCCGCAGGGGCGGGACGACCAGGCGCTGCACGTCGAGCCGGTAGTGGAGGTCGGAGCGGAAGGTCCCCTGGTCGCAGCGCTGCGCCAGGTCGGCGCCGGTCGTGGCGATCAGGCGCGCGCGCAGCGGGAGCCGGGCCGAGCTCCAGAGGGGGGTGTAGGTGCCCTCGGCCAGGGTGGTCGCGAGGACCCGCTGGAGGTCAGGGTCGAGCTGGTCCACGCCCTCGAGGCAGAGGGTCAGGTCGGCTCCGAGGCGACCGGGCTTGTCTGGGCTGCCCAGCAGTCGCCGGGCGAGAGAGGCAGGCGGCTCGGCGCAGGAGAGCAGCTCGAAGCGCGCCTGGGGGCCCTGGGCGTGGAGCTCTCGCGCGACCCGACCCAGCTCCGTCCCCTCCTCGCCGCAGAGCAGCACGGGCTCGTCCCCGCGCGCGACCCGCTGGACCTCGCTCAGCAGGGCCTGGAGCGGCTCGCTCTCGCCGACCAGGAAGCGAGCGGCGGCGGGCTCGGTCGCGGCTCGAGGTCGCTCGAGCAGCTCGAGCGAGAGGGCCGCCTGGGTGGCGAAGGTCTGCAGGGTCGGCAGGTCGCGCTCGCAGAACAGGTCCTCGCTGCCGCGGTGGTCCAGGTAGAGCACCCCGCGCAGTGCGCCGCGGACGCGCAAGGGGAGGCAAGCGACCGAGCGCACGCCGGCCGAGATCAGGCTGCTGACCGCGAGCAGCTCGCGGTCGCGGGGGCGGGTCGTGAGCACGGCGCGCCCGGATCCCTCCAACGCGCTCTCGATCACGCTGCGCGAGAGGGCGCCCTCGTTGCCCGCCAGGTCGTCGCGGGTGAAGCCGACGGAGTCCAGGATCGAGACCTTGCGCCGTCCGCTGGCGTCGGGAGGGCGAGCCGCGACCAGCAGCGCTCGCTCCGCGCCCGTCAGCTCCAGCGAGGCGTCGAGGATCACTCCCGGCAACACGGCGGGGTCCTCCTCGCTGCCGAGCCGCTGGGAGAGGTCCCGCACGCGGCGTAGCCAGTCCAGCTCCCTCGGGTCCATGCCCTGAGCCTACTCCGACTCGAGCGCCCGCAGCGCGGCCTCGACGCGGTCCACAGCCGCGCCCGCTTCGATCTGCTTCAACACCTCCTCAACGGCGGCGGCGCGCTGCTCGGCTCGCTCGCGCTCGGGGGGAGCGAACTCTGCCGCTCCCCTGCGGCGCAGCTCAGCGGAACTGCGCAAAGCGCGCTGGGCGCGCTCGGGCTGTCCCGCGGCGAACGCGAGGCGGGCAACCTCGAGGGCCAGGTCCGCGCCGCGGGCCTGCTGTCCGCTCCTCTCGGCGGCCTTCAAGAGCTGATCGAGCAAGAGCAGCCGCCGGCTGCGCTCGAGGCGCTCCGAATCACGCACGGCGAGCCCCACCCGCCAGCCCTCCTCGCTGGCCGGGTCACCGGCGAGGATCGTCATGCTCAGGAACACACGCAGCTGGGTCAGGGTCTGCTCGTCCCCGGCGCTGAGGCGCAAGGCGCGCCGCACGACGGGCTCGAAGGCGGGCCTGTCGACGTTGAACAGGAACTCGACCATGCCCGCGACGTCCTGCTGGAGCTTGACGTGCCAGGGCGCCACCTCCGCGCACGCCAGGATCACGTCGCAGCGCAGCTTGCGCTCGGCGCGCCCGCCGGTCATGAGGCCGATCATCAGCACGCCCAGGACCTCGTCCAGGCGCTCGATCACGTCGGTTGAGCAGCGCGCCGAGGGCGGTCGGATCCGCCCGCTCAGCCTCAGCCAAGCGAGCAAGGGCGCGTAGCTCTTCACCCCCTGGGTCAGCGGGCCGGGCCGTAGCACGCACTCCCGCGCGAGCTGCGCCCGCTCCTCGGCCAGGGCCTCGCTCGCGAAGAGCGCGCGGGCGGAGGGGCGCTCGCACAGGGCGAGCGCCGGCGCGGGGCCAGTCTGGATCGCCGCTCGCAGCTCCGGCAAGAGCGCGGCGCCGACGAGCTCCGGCGGCGGCTCGGCGACCCGGTCCAGGAGCGA
>CALDQK010001331.1 GCA_937911525.1 uncultured bacterium | reverse complement strand
AGGTGTTCGGCGCATTGCACTGGTATCGGATGACATCACCGCCGTGGCGCGGGGAGACTACCCGGCGCTTACCAGTTTCCACGACCGCGCCGAGATGGACAGTCTCCAGCGGGACTTGCGCGAATTCAGTGATGTATCTGTTCTTATCTACCTTCAGACCTGTGCTGCCGAGAAGCGCCGCCGCCGCACCGGCAAGCGGACCCTGCTCTTCGTGGACGAGATCCACCGCTTCAACAAGGCGCAGCAGGACGCGTTCCTGCCCCACGTCGAGAAGGGGACCGTGATCCTGGTCGGCGCCACGACCGAGAACCCCTCCTTCGAGCTCAACAAGGCGCTCCTCTCCCGCGCGCAGGTGGTGATCCTCGAGCCCCTGGCCAAGGACGAGGTCCAGACCCTGCTGGAGCGCGCCCTCGCCGACCCCGAGCGCGGGCTGGCGGGTCGCCTGCAGGCCGAGGCCGCGGCCCTCGAGGCGATCGCGGGCCGCAGCCAAGGCGACGGGCGGGCCGCGCTCAACCTGCTCGAGGCCGCCGCCGGGCTGGCGCGCGCCGAGGGGAGCGAGCTCACGCGCGACCACGTCGAGCGCACCCTCGCCGGCGACGCGCTCCGCTACGACAAGTCGGGCGAAGAGCACTACGACGTCGTCAGCGCGTTCATCAAGTCGATGCGCGGGAGCGACCCCGACGCCGCGCTCTACTGGCTGGCGCGCATGATCCAGGGCGGCGAGGACGCGCGCTTCATCGCCCGCCGAATGGTCGTGTTCGCCAGCGAGGACGTCGGCAACGCCGACCCCCACGCGCTCGAGGTCGCCGTCAACTGCGCTCAGGCCGTGCAGCTGGTCGGGCTGCCCGAGGCGCGGATCAACCTCGCCCAGGGCGTGACCTACCTGGCCTTGGCCCCCAAGAGCAACGCCAGCTACCAGGGGATCAACGAGGCGATCGCGGCCGTGCGCGAACGCGGCCCGCTCCCCGTCCCGCGCCACCTGCGCAACGCCCCGACCGGGCTCATGAAGGCCCTCGGCTACGGCAAGGGCTATGACTACGCCCACGACCACGAGGAGGGCGCCAGCGGGCAGACGCACCTGCCGGAGGAGCTCCTGGGCCAGCGCTTCTACCGCCCCAAGCAGAGCGGGCTCGAGCAGGAGCTGGCCGCTCGCCTGGCCCACCTCCGCCGGCTGCGCGGCGCGGAGTGAGCGCCCTGACGCGCCTGGCCCGCCTGAGCCTCGCGACCCTCGCCAGCTGCCTCCTGGGCTGCCCGCAGCCCGACGGCGCGGCGCCGACCCCCGCCCCCGCGCCGAGCGCGCCGAGCGCGCCGCCGGCGGCGGTGGCCGAGGCCTGCGCCCGCTGCCACGCGCTCCCGCCCGCCGACGCCCTCCCGCGCGAGCGCTTCCTCGAGGTGATCGGCGACATGATCGCCATGCCCACCCCCCAGGGCGTGCGCGGCCTGAGCGGCGACGAGGTCGAGCAGGCCCGCGCCCACTACGGCGCCGCGGCGCCTGTGCGCTTCCCGCGCGCAGTCCTGCGGCCAGCCCTCGGCCCCGACGCCCGTGGGCGCTTCGCGCGCGAGGAGCACTCGCCCGCGCCCCTGCGCGAGCGCGCGATCCCCGCCGGCGGCCACGTCGAGCTGGCCCCGCTCTTCCACGAGCGCCACCCCGACGTGCTCGTGGGCGAGCTGCGCACGCGCGCGGTCTACGCGTTGCCCCGCTGGTCGCCCCAGCCCCGCCACCACGTGCTGCGCCCGCTCGGCCCGACCGGTGCGCAGGGCCCTCCCTACCCCTGCCGGCTGCGCGTGGCCGACCTCGACGGCGACGGGAAGCGCGACCTCGTCGTCGCGAGCCTCGGCACCCAGGAGCCGAGCAACGCCCGCCAGGGCGAGGTGACCCTCCTCCTGCGCCGGGGCAAGGAGTTCGTGCGCCGAGCCGCCGCCAGCGGGCTGGGCCGCGTGGCCGACGTCGCGGTGGGCGACCTCGACGGGGACGGGGACCTCGACCTGGTGGCGGGCGTGTTCGGCTGGCGCGGCCCTGGGCAGGTGCTCGCGCTCTACCAGGAGGAGGGCCTCCGCTTCCGCCCCGAGGTCCTCGACGAGCGCGACGGCTGCGTCGGCCTGGCCCTCGAAGACCTCGACGGCGACGGCCGCCTGGAGGTCCTCGCGCTGCTCGCCCAGGAGCACGAGGTGCTGGTCGCCTTCGCTCGCGGCGAGCAGGGCTGGCGCGCGCGTCAGCTCTACCGCGCCCCGCACCCGGCCTGGGGCTTCTCAGGCCTTACCCTGTGCGACCTCGACGGCGACGGCGACACGGACGCGCTGCTGAGCAACGGCGACGCCCTCGACCACCCCCTCGTCCCGCCCCACCACGGCCTGACCTGGCTCGAGCGCAGCGGCCCCGCCGAGTGGACGCCGCGGCGCCTGCTCGAGGGCTACCCGGGCTGTCAGCGCGCCGCGGCGGGCGACCTCGACGGCGACGGCGACCTCGACCTGGTGGTGGGTAGCTATCTGCCCCACGTCGCGACCAGCGACGAGGCCCGCGGGATCGCGGGCTTGCTCTGGCTCGAGCAGCGCGGCCCCGGCGAGTTCACGCCCCGCGTGCTCGACGAGGGACCCTGCCTCTACTCCTCGGTCGCGATCGGAGACCTCGACGCCGACGGCAAGCCCGACGTCGCGGCCACGCGCTATACCTGGGTCCGCCCTGACGGCAAGAGCGCGACCCCCGCCGCCGCGCTCCTGCTCCTGAGGGGACGCTGAGGCGCGAGTGAGCCACCCCCACCAGCAGCACGACCCGGCCTGCCTGACAGCCCTCCCCAAGGGAGTCCAGCAGGCCTTCGCCGCGGGCTCGCTCGCGCGCTACGTGCTGCTGCAGGCCCTCGGCCGCGGCGCTATGGGCGTCGTGGCCAAGGCCTGGGACCGCGAGCTCCAGCGCGAGGTCGCGATCAAGTTCATGCTCCGCCAAGGCGGCACGCGCCGCGCCCGCTTCCAGCGCGAGGCCGAGGCCCTGGCCAAGGTCCGCCACGAAGGCGTGGTCGCGATCCACGACGCCGGCCATGAGGGCGGCGTGGACTACCTCGTAATGGAGTTCGTCCCCGGACGCTCGCTCCAGGACGAGCTCTCGCGCCGGGGCGCGCTCCCCGCCGAGCAGGTCGCGCGGCTCGGCCTGGCCTTGGCTCAAGCCTTGGGGGCGGTCCACCGGGCGGGGCTGCTGCACCGAGACCTCAAGCCCGAGAACGTGCTCCTGCGCGCCGACGGCAGCCCCGTCCTGACCGACTTCGGCCTGGCCCTCGACCCCGGCGAGGAG
>CALDQK010001330.1 GCA_937911525.1 uncultured bacterium | reverse complement strand
CTGCCGGCGCTCCTCGCGCTCGCGGCGCGCCTCGCGTCGGCGCTCGGCGCGCGGCCCCGCGACGGTCACTCCGCCGCGGCCGCGACGCGGCTTGGCCTCCGGCTCCGCCAGGGTTACGCCGCCGCTGCTCTTCTTGGCGGGAGGCTCGTCGTCGGGCGGCCCCTGGGCCTTCCCTTCGTCCTCGCTCTCCTCGGGGCGACCGGCCCACTCGAGCGTGGCGTAGCGATCCGTCTGGGCGAAGCGCCCCAGGAGGGGCAGGACCCAGGTCGAGGAGTCGTGGTAGTCCTCGCGCTCCTCGCTGCTGCGGAAGGTCAAGAGCGGGAGCGAGACCACGGTCGTGGTGCCGGCCTCGGGGTCGCCGTCGACGTAGGTCAGCCCGGGCACGGCGGCCAGGATCTGGACCGGGGTGCTGTCGAGGGTCTCGGGCGAGGCGCAGCCGGCGGCGAGCAGCGCGCAGAGCAGGAGCGGGGCGAATCGAGGGGAGGTCACGCGCGCTCCTAGTGGCGGAAGTGGCGGGTGCCGGTCAGGACCATGGCCAAGCCGAGCTCGTCGGCGCGGGCGATCACGTCCGCGTCCTTCTTGCTCCCGCCGGGCTGGACGACGGCGCGCACGCCCGCCTCGGCCGCGACCTCGACCCCGTCGGGGAAGGGGAAGAAGGCGTCGCTCGCCATGACCGCGCCCTGGGCGCGCCCGCTGGCCTTGCGCGCCGCGAGCCGGACGGCGTCCACGCGGCTCGGCAGCCCCCCGCCGACCCCGATCAGCGAGTGGGTCTCGCCCTCGCTGCCCGCGAACACGATCGCGTTGCTGCGCACCGAGCGCACGCAGGTCCAGGCGAAGCGGAGCGCCGCCTCCTCGGACGCGCTCGGGGCGCGCTGGGTCACGACCTCCCACTTGGCCGGCTCGGCGCGGTCCTCGGTCTGGGCCAGCAGGCCGCCCGCGACCGAGCGCAGGCGCAGCCCGGGCGCCGCGGGACGCGCCGTGACCAGGCGCACGCTCTTGCCCCAGCCCTTGCGCCCGCGGATCCGCTCCAGCGCCGCCGGCTCGAAGCCCGGCGCCACGATCACCTCCACGAAGCCCTTCTTGACCAGCGCCTCGGCCAGGGCCAGGTCGACGCGCACGTTGCAGCCCACGACCGAGCCGAAGGCCGAGAGGGGGTCGCCCTCCCAGGCCGCCTCGAAGGCCGCGACCGCGTCGCTGCCCGTGGCCGCGCCGCAGGGGCCGGCGTGCTTGATCACGCAGGCGCCCGGGCTCGGGATCCGCTGGGTCAGGTCCCAGGCCGCGTCGAGGTCGAGCAGGTTGTTGTAGCTGAGCGCCTTGCCCCCCTCGTGCAGCTCGAGGTCGCCCAGGCCGCCGCTGCCGACCGCGTAGAGCGCGCCCTGCTGGTGCGGGTTCTCGCCGTAGCGCAGGGGGTCGCCGACCCGCAGCCCGCTGATCGCGAGGCGCGTCGGCAGCTCGCTCGGCGCCGCGGAGGCAGCCTCGCCCGCGGGGGCCAGGCGCTGCGCCAGCTCGGCGTGGACCGCCGCGTCGTAAGCGGCGCTGCGCTGGAAGCCGGCCACCGCCAGCCGCTCGCGCGTCCCCCGCGAGATCGTGCCCTCCTGGGTGAACTCGCTCAGGAACCCGGGGTATTGGCTGGGGTCGCTGAGCAGCCCGACCCGCGCGAAGGACTTGGCCGCCGCGCGCAGCATGGCCGGCCCGCCAATGTCGATCTGCTCGACCAGTTCGCCCAGCTCGACGCCCTTGGCCGCCGCGTCCTCGAAGCGGTAGAGGTTGACCACCACCAGGTCGAGGGCCTCGATCTGGACCTGCTCCATTTCGGCCTGGTCCTGGGGCAAGCGCGCCAGGATCCCCCCGTGGACCTTGGGGTGCAGCGTCTTGACCCGCCCCGAGAACACCTCGGGGTGGCCCGTGACCTCGCTGACGTCGGTCACGCTCAGCCCCGCCTCGCGCAGCACGCGGGCCGTGCCGCCGGTCGAGATCAGCTGCACCTCGCGCGCGGCGAGGGCCTGCCCCAGCTCGACCAGACCGCTCTTGTCCGCGACGCTCAGCAGCGCGCGGCGAATCGTGACGGGACCCGTGCTCATGGCGCCTCCCAAGGGGCGGACAGGATACAGGGGGCTCGTGAGGGCGAAAGCGCCGTCCGGCCCACCGCGAGCGCGGGCGGCTGGCGTGTGGGAGAGGTCGAGGGGAAGGTGTGTCCAGGAGGTGTACGTGAACACCTGTGAGATCTGCGGTGGCCCCTGCATGAACAGCCCCTGCCGCGGCTGCAAACGCTCGGGCGCGGTCGGCAGCAACCAGCTCGCGGCGCGGGCCCGCATGGAAGCTCAGGGACCCCGCCCCGCCCTCGAGGACATGAGCGACGCGGAGCTCATCGAGGAGTGCGCGACCTGGATGGCGCTCGAGCAGGGCGGCACCAAGGAGCAGGTCAGCCAGACGCTCGCAGGCCTGCCGATCGCGCACGTCAAGATCATGCTCGAGAAGCTGCGCGGAGCCGGCTAGGTCGTGCCCGCTGCAGAGAGAGCTCCCGGGCTCGGCGGTGTCACGCAGCATGAAACGTAGGCAGGCTTAGCGAACGAAGGCGGCGGTCGCTCATCCGAGGACCGCCGCCGGACATCTCGCTCGTCGCGCGGGCTCCGCCTAGCGGCGCTCGCCCTGCTTGACGCTGTAGGCCAAGCGACGCGAGAGCTGGAGCACGCGCTTCAGCTGCTCGTCGTTCAGCTTGGCCTCCTTGCGCAGCCAGCGGCGCATGTCCTCGCCCGGCTCGAAGTCCTGGCCCTGCTCCTTGGCCTGCCAGATCAGCTTCGACATGGCCAGCATGACCTTCACCCCGCGCTCGCCCCGCAGGCCGACCTCGTGCAGGGCGCCCAGCACGCGCTTGACGGTCGCGGGCTCGATCCCGAGCTCGCGCTCGTAGTGGTGAAAGAGCTTCTCGGCGTGGCGCGCGCCCTGCTCGCGCGCGTGCTGCTGGCGCTCGAAGTGCTCGAGGGTCGCCTTCCACTTCCGCTCGGCGTCCTCCTCGCTCAGCTTGCCCGCCTTGACCATGGCCCAGATCTTCTCCTTGGCCGCGGCCAGCTCGCGCTTGGGGTCGTGGGCGCGCTTCAGCTCGCGCGCCAGGGCCTCGAGCTTGGCCTTGGCGTCCTCCTCGCTCAGCTTGCCGGCCTTGACCAGGCCCCAGAGCTTCTTCTTGGCCGCGACGAGCTTCTGCTCGTGCCCGCGCTGACCGAGGTGGTGGGCGATCTTCTTGGCGATCCCCCACACCCGCTCCTGCTGCTCGCCGTTCAACTCGATCTCGCGGCTGAAGTGGCGCTTGAAGTCGCGCACGAGCTCGTCGTCGAGCTCGCCCCCGCGCTCGCGGAGCAGGTGGATCAGCTTGGCCATGACCTCGAGGGTCTCGTGCAGCTGCTCGCCCTCGACGCCCGTCTCCTCGAGCGCGTGCACGACCCCCTCGAGGTGCTCGTGGGTCAGGCCCAGGTGCTCGAAGCGCTCGGCCAGGTGCTCGCGCCGCTCGTGGTGCTCGCGCTCCTCGTGGCGCTCGTGCGCCCGCTCGGCCTCGAG
>CALDQK010001329.1 GCA_937911525.1 uncultured bacterium | reverse complement strand
GTGGAGCCGCGCCGATCCCCTCGAGGATCGCGTCGACCTCGCCCCGGACCTCGCCCGCGCTCTGGATCCGCTGCTTGGGGTCCTTCTCGAACAGCCGCGCGAACAGGCTCAGCAAGCGCTTGGGCCACTTGCGCCCCGGCGCGACCTCGTCCAGCGGGGTCGGGTCCTCGGCGATGTGGACGTTGACCCAGCCGGGGACGGTCTCGGCGTAGAAGGGCAGCTTGCCCGAGAGCATCCGGAAGCACACCAGCCCGAGCGCGTAGAGGTCACTGGGCGGGCCGAGGGGGTCGCGGAAGGCCTGCTCGGGCGAGAGATACTCCGGCGTCCCCGTGATCCCGCCGGCGTCGGACTCGAACACCTTGTCCTTGAAGTCGCCGAGGTCCTTGATCAGCGCGATCCCGAAGTCGGTCAGCTTGGCCCGCTGTCCGGCCGAGTCGACCATGATGTTCCCGGGCTTGATGTCGCGATGGACGATCCCCGCGCTGTGGGCGACCTCGAGCGCGTCGAGCAGCTGGCCGGTCAGGTTCAGGCTCTGGGTCAGGCCGAGCGTGCCCTCTGCCTCGAGCACCTGCTCGAGGTCGGTCCCGTCGAAGAACTCCATCGCGAGGTAGCTGTAGCCGTCGTCGGCCACCCCCGCGTCGTAGACGTCGATCACGTTCTCGTGGTTGAAGAACGAGTTGGCGAGGATCTCCCGCTTGAAGCGGGCCTTGCGCTCGTTGGTGGCCTGCGGCGAGAGCAGCTTGAGCGCGACCGGCGCGTCGATCTCCCGGCTGTCGGCCAGGTAGACCTTGGCCATGGCTCCCTGGCCGACCAGGCCCAGGATCCGAAAGCCGCCCACGGTGCGGCCGGTCAGCTCGTCCGAGGTGTCGACCCAGTCGGGGACCGCGAAGCGCGGGGCGCTGAGGGCGAAGCCCAGGGCGGCCCGGTCGAGGATCCCGGTCGCCTCGGCGGCGCTGGGGACGACCAGCTCGTTGCGGTAGACGCCCGAGGGGATCTTCTCGCCCGAGACCTCGGTGTCGAGGGCCCCGGTCTGGCCCGCGACGAGGGTCTGGGCGTGCTCGGCGCTGCGGCGCGAGCGGTAGGCGTCGAGCTGCTGGTTGGCGTCGAGGTCGAGGGCGTGCTTGGCCTGGAAGCGCAGGCGCGCGGCGGTCTCGGCCGGGAGCAGACCCTCGAGGGCCTCCTCGAGGCGAGCGCAGTCCCCCCCCTCGCCCAGGGAGCGGATCATCGTCTCGACCTGGTCGCGCGAGAGCTCGCCCTCCTTGACGAGGAGCTCGCCGTAGACCCCCAGCGCGCGCCCCCCCTGGTAACGCTGGACCTGCTGGAACACGAAGCTCGCCTGCTCGCGCGTGATCGCGCCCTCGCCCACGAGCTCGCTCAAGAGGGTGCGAAAGCCCAGCCCGCCCCGGCGCGGCTCATCGGCCAAGCCATCGAGCAGCTCGACCAGGCGCTCCTTGAGGTCCGGGCGCTGCTTGTGGAGGAGCCGAGCGGCGAGGAGGTCGTCCAGGGTCACGCGCGGGATTATGCGGTAATTCGCGGAGCGTCGCGCCCCCCCTTCTCCCTCCAAGGGCGGAGGAGCGAAAGCGCTCGTTGGGACACTTACGTCTCCGACCTCAGGCGCTTGACGTGGCGCAACTCAGGTGCCATCCTGCGGCCGCTATCCGGAGGGAAGCGAGCGGGGAGCCCAACCGAGTCGGACGGAACGGAATTTTCCATTCTTATGGTGATTTAGCCCCGGGCCTCAACCCAACGGCGATCGCCCCTGACCTTCGACGCGGCGCAAGTGAACCTCTCACGCCTCTACGGGTAGCTGGGTTTGGCGGAGTGGCCGCCAAGCCAGCTCAACTCCCAACTGGAGGTTCATTTGACTCTTTCGAATCGCTCGCTCAACCGGCGGGGCTTCACGCTGATCGAGCTGCTGGTGGTCATCGCGATCATCGGCATTCTCGCGACGCTGCTCATGCCGGCGCTCATGAAGGCCAAGGAGAAGGCCAACAAGACGAAGTGCGCTAACAACGCGCGTCAGATCGCGCTGGGCATGGTCCAGTACGGCGATGACAAGCGCTTCCTGCCGCACTTCAACCGGACTCGTGACGTCGACAACGGCTTCAACTCGAACCACCAGACGAAGGCTCACCGCTCGATCGTCTGGTACGGCTATCACGACAACCCCGAGGGCTTCATCTGCCCCTCGTCGGTCGACATCTACGTCCCGATCCAGAACAACGAGGTGCGCGAGAACATGCGCCTCTGGATCTGGAACGAGGTCGGCGGCGAGGCTCAGAACACGACCCCGCCCTGGACCGACGGCCTGGCCGATCCCAACACGCAGGACTCCGAGGAGATCAGCTACGGGTACACCATTCGTGGCTACAACCGGAACCTGTCCTCGACCAAGCTCCTCGGCGCTGACCGCGGCGTGCGCGTCGACGACGACACCGGCGGCGGCACCGGCGGCGTGGCTGCTGGTGACTACGGCAACCACACCGACGGCTGGAACGTGAGCAAGGCCGACGCCTCGGTCGAGTTCATCCCCTCGGGTTACGACTTCGGCGACACCTCGCTGCCCGCCGGCTCGGGTCCTGGCGCCTTCCTCCGCGGCACCGCCCGCGGTCAGGGCTACCTGGCCCTCTCGTCGGACGCCGATCCCAACGTCGCGGGTCCCTGATCCAGGACGTCGGCTAGCCGACTCACTCGAGACGCCCCTCGCTTCGCGAGGGGCGTCTTTCGTTGGTTGGAGTCGGGGATTCAGAATGGCTGTCGCCGACCTCGAGACCGGCCGGACAGATCCTTCTTCAACGCAAAGGCGCGAAGACGCAAAGGCGCAATGAGCGCAAGGAGAGAGCGGGGGCGAGCTCCCGTGGCGCCAGCTGTGCGTGCTGGACGTCCGGCTCCCTTCGACTCACGAGCGACGCTCTTTGCGGCTCTGCGCCTTTGCGCCTTTGCGTTGAAAGAGAGCTCGGAGCGCCGCTCGCGGCTCATGCAACCCAAGGTCATGGCGAGCGACGATGGATGGGCTGTCTCTTCCGGGGCGCCTTCGGAAGAGCGACAGCCATTCCCGGCTTCTCCAGCAAACTCCTCATTCCTCAATGCTCGTCACTCCTCGGGGCGCTGGCGGGCTTCGCGACAGCCTCCCGCGCCCCCGCTCCCTCCGCCGATCCCCGATCCCGGCTAGACTCGCGCGCGTGAACGAACGCGGGCGTTATGCGTGCCAGATCAAGCTGCCGGCCTGGGGCGGACCCGAGGGCCAGGCGCGGCTCCAGCAGGCGACGGTCGTGATCGTGGGGGTCGGCGCGACCGGGAGCGCGATCGCCGAGACCCTCGCCCGCGCGGGCGTCGGGACCCTGCGCCTGATCGACCGCGACGTGCTCGAGCCGAGCAACCTCCAGCGGCAGGCGCTCTACGACGAGGAGGACCTCGCCAGCGGGCTGCCCAAGGCCGCCCTGGCCGAGCGGCGCCTGCGGCGGATCAACGGTGAGGTCAGCGTCGAGGCCCGCGTCAGTGACCTC
Source organism: uncultured bacterium (assembly GCA_937911525.1). GTDB lineage: Bacteria > Planctomycetota > J058 > J058 > J058 > NORP233. The sequence continues at coordinate 2,099 of CALDQK010001329.1, read as the reverse complement.
CACGCCGGCAACGTGGGCGAGCTCCTCGACGGGGCCGACCTCGTCCTCGACGGCACCGACAACTTCCTGACCCGCTTCGTGATCAACGACGCCTGCCTGCGCGCCGGAGTCCCCTGGATCTACGCTGGCGTGGTCGGGACCGAGGTCCACGGCTTCCCCGTCCTGCCGGGGGAGGCCTGCTTCCGCTGTTACCTCGGCGAGCCGCCCCCGCCTGGGACGACCGAGACCTGCCAGACGGCGGGGGTCCTGGGGCCGGCGGTCATGGTCGCGGCCGGCTACGCGGCCGCCGAGGCCTTGAAGCTCCTCGTCAAGGGCCCCGCCGACGCGGCGCGGGGGCTCTTCTTGACCGACGTGTGGACGCGCGAGGGGCGGCGAATCCGCGTCTCGCAGGACCCCGAGTGCCCCGCCTGCGCGGGGCGCTACGAGTTCCTCGACGCGCCCCGCGAAGGCCACGCCGAGCTCTGCGGTCAGGACGCGGTCGCCCTGCGGCCGCCGGGCGGGAAGGCCGCCGTCCTCGACCTCGAGCTGCTCGCGGGCAAGCTGGTTTCGCTCGGAGCGCTCGAGACGCGCAACCGCTTCCTGCTCCGCTTCGCCCCCAGCGACGCGCCGGAGCTGCAGCTGACCCTGTTCAGCGACGGGCGCGCCCTGGTCAAGGGCACGGTGGACCCGGGCGCCGCGCGCTCCGCCTACGCGAAGTACGTGGGGACCTGAGCCGAGTGAGCGAGAGGGGAATCGCGATGCGAAGTGGGCTCTTGGCGCTGGCCCTGTTGTTCAGCGTGGGCTGCGCGGGGACGCGCAACCTGATCGCGGAGGGCGAGCAGCAGCTCGCGGCCGGGAAGGCGCGCGAGGCGGCCGCGACCTTCAAGCAGGCCCTCCAGCAGGCTGGGATCTCCGGCCTCGACCGCACCCGGGCCGCCGTCGGCGAGGCGCGCGCCTTCCTGGCGCAGAAGGACCTGGTCGGCGCCGAGACGCGCCTGCGCCGGATCGAGGACAGCGTGGCGGCCAAGCACTACTTCCTGGGTCAGGTCGAGCTGGCCCGCAGCCAGCCGCAGCAGGCCCGCGCTCACCTCGAGCGGGCGCTCGAGATGACCTACGGCAAGGACACCGGCGAGCTGCTGGCGAAGCTGATCGCCGCGGAGGCTCGCTCGCCCAAGACCTTCGCCGAGGCGGCCGCGGTCGCGCGGCGCGGGGCGCGCCCTGCCTTGGCCGACGCCCTGGCCGGCGCGAGCGAGGTGTGGCGCAAGGCCGACGCCGGCCACAAGGCGAGCGCGCTCCTCGCGCAGCTCGCCGAGCACAAGGAGCTGCCGCCCTTGCCCGCGACCCAGGTCCTGCGGGCGCGCCTGCTCGAGGGGAGCGGGAAGGCCAAGGAGGCCGCCGCGCTGTGGACCCTCGCGGACGCGCAGCCGGCGCCGAGCGACGAGTTCCGGGCCTACGCTCAGCAGCTGCGCGCTCGCTTGGCCAGCGAGCGGGGCGACCTCGGGTCCCTCGAGGCCAGCCTCGAGGCGGCTGACCCTGCCACCGCTGCCCGGATCCGCGGACAAGTCGCGGCGCTGCGTCTGGAGCGGGGAGACCTCGAAGGCGCGCTCGAGGCAGCCCAGATCGGCGGCGGAGACGCCGCCCTCGCTGGCCGCTACCTCGAGCTCCTCGGTCGACCCAACGAGGCCGCCCAGGCGCGGGCCAAGGTCGACCCCGCGCGCGACGCCGTCAGCGGCTTCCTCTTGGCGCCCTGGGTCGCCTTGCGCGGCGACCCCCTCGGCGCGTTGGCCGCGCTGCCCTCGGCCGAGGTCGAGGCCGCGCCCCACCTGCTCGGGGCGGCCACCCGCGCCCACGAGCTCCGGCAAGGCGCGCACCTGCTGGAGTCGGCGCTGCGGGCCGAGGCACAGGGGTGGGAGGCCCTGCCGGGGCTGGATGCGGCCCGCCTCCTCCTCCCAGGCGACCACCTCGCGGACGGGCTGCGAGACGTCGGCTTCGAGGTCATCCCGTGCCAGGGGACCTACTTCCTCACCACCGACTTCCGGCCGCTCGGCTACAACGGCACGGACGCGGAGTTCTGCAAGTACATCACGGACTCGAACAAGACCAAGGCAACAGCAAAGAGT
>CALDQK010001328.1 GCA_937911525.1 uncultured bacterium | reverse complement strand
CCTCTTGCCGCTCGAAGGTGACCGCGTGCTGGTGCTCGGCGGCGGAAAGTCGGTGCGGATCTTCGACTTGGAGCGCCGTCGCGAGGACCTGCGCTTTCCGCTGCGCGAGACGCTCCCCTGCGCGGCCTCCCTGCGCGCCGACGGCATGGCCCTGGCGGTGCTCGGGGTGCGAGGGGTCTTCGAGCTGTGGGAGCTGCCGCGACGCCGGGTGCAGCTCCGCCGTGACCTGAGCGCCATGGGGCGGGCGCGGGCCATGATCCTGACGGCCGACGGGCGGCCCTTGGTGGGCTTCGTGGACGGGACCCTGCGCCTGCTCGACCGCGAGGCGCGGGTCGCCGAGTGGGAGCGCCGCGCGAGCGACTCGGAGCAGGAGTCCGTCGAGCTGCTCGTGAGCCTGGCCGGCGGGACGCGTGCGCTCAGCGCCGCGGCCGACGGGACCGTGACCCTGTGGTCCCTGCCCGATGGGAAGCCGACCCAGCGCTTCAAGGCCGGCGGCCCGGTCAACAGCGCGTCCCTGCAGGGGAACCGGCTGCTGCTGGGGCTGCGCCTGGGGCGGCTCGAGGTGTGGAACCTCGCCAGCGGAGAGCGTGAGCTGCAGCTCGCCAGCCGCGGGGGACCGCAGACCCACGCCTGCTGGGCAGGGCCCGGCCTGGCGCTGGAGGGCGGGACCCTGGGGCGCGTCAGCCTGCTCGAGCTCGAGGGCGCCAAGGAGCGCTGGGGCGAGGCCACGGGGCACCTGGGCTCGGTCGACGCGCTCTCCTTCGACCCCGAGGGCCAGTCGCTGCTCGCGATCGGGACCACCAGCCTGCGCCTGTGGGACCCCGGCTCGGGTCGTCAGCTCAACCTGCTGACCCTCGGGCTCGCGCTCCGCGTCGCCCTCGGCGGCGGAGGCGTCGCGGTGACCTGGGGGCTGGACGACCTGCCGGCGGCGGGCAAGCCCCTGCGCGGCTCCTTCAAGCGCTGGACCCTGAGCAAGCAAGGCATGGGGCTCGGCCAGCCGGGGGCGCTCTCGCTGGCCGACCCCGACCGCTTCACCCTCAGCGCGGACGGCGCCTGGCTGGCCTTCAACGACCAGCGCCGCAAGGCGACCCTGGTCGTCGACACCAAGCGGGGGGAGGTCAAGGCCGAGCTGCAGGTCCCCCGCGCGGGTGAGCTGGCGCTCTCGCCCAAGGGCGACCTGCTCGCCGTGCAGGACGGGGAGGGCCTGCAGGTGTTCGACGTCCCCGGCGGCGAGCGCCTGCACGCGCTGCGGGCCGACCTCGTGCGCGCCATGCGCTTCCTCCCGACCGACCCGCCCCTGCTCGCCCTGACCAAGCACTTCGGCTCGGTCTTGATCGTCGACCCCCGGGCGGCCAAGGCGGTCGGGAGGATCGACGTCGCCGAGAGCAGCGAGCTGAGCGCGCTCGCCGGGACCCCCGACGGGCGCCGCTTGGTGACGGCCCTGGAGGACGGGCCGCTCGAGCTGTGGGACCTGCCGGCGAAGCGGAGGCTGGCGCGCTTCGACCTCGGCGACGAGCACGACGTGGTCAGCTCGCTCGCGATCGCCCCCGACGGCCGCTCGCTAGCGGTCGGGACGGGCCGCGGCCGGATCCTGATCTTCCCGATCGACCGCTAGCTCGACCAGGGCGCGCGGGGCGAGCACGCCACGGCGGCTGCGCGGTCGTCTGGAGCCGAGCCGGCTACTGCCCCTGAAGCGAGTAGCGCTCGCCGAAGAGCAGGTCGTACTGCAGCAGCCTCGCGTCACGGATCGGGCCCGCGAGCTCGCTCGGCGCCAGGGGCAAGAGCGTCGTCGGCAGCCCCGGGCCCGCCACCACGCGGCCCAAGAGGGGCACGCGCTCGCGGATCGCGCGGAGCTGAGCGTGGTGGGCGGGGGGGCGCAGGCCGAGCTCCTCGAGCAAGAGCGCGGGGAGGTGGTTCATGCTGAGGGAGAAGTCGCGGGGCGCGCGGGGGCGGTTCGACCACAGGACGGCGGGGACCGTGAAGCAGCGGCGCACGGCCTCGGCCTGGGGCTGCTCGTCGACCTGGTAGCCGCCGGCGCGCCAGCCGTAGGTGACCTTCATGCCGACCGCGGCGTAGGTCACGCTGTCGAGCACCGGGAGGTGATCGCCCAGGGCCAGGATCAGGACGGGCTCGGGGCTGGCCCGCGCGTGCTCGACCAGCAGCCGCAGCGCCTCGTCCATCTCCCGGAGCGAGTTGACGTAGTCGCGCAGCTTGCCGCGCTGGTGCGCCGGGAGCTCGGTCAGGACCTCGATCTCGTGCCGCTTGCTCAGCTCTTCGCTCCAGGGCCAGTGGGTCCCGTTGGGGAAGGCGAACACGAAGGCCGGCCCCTCGCCGTCCTGGAGCGCGTCGATCACGGCCCGCGCCAGGGCGCGGTCCGAGGGGCGGCGCCCCGAGGGGTCGCGCGCGGCCCAGGGATCGGACCAGAGCGTGCGGTGGCGCTGGTAGCCGAGCCGCGGATAGACCTGGCGGTAGTTGAAGAAGTCGAGGCTCTCGACGTGGAGCGCGCGGGTCCGGTAGCCCTCCTCGGCGAGCAGCGCCGGGAGGGCCGTCGGGAGCGGGCGATGGATGAACTGCTTGAAGGGGCAGCTGTCGCGCGGCAGGAAGGCCATCGAGCAGCCCGTGATCAGCTCGAACTCGGCGTTGGCCGAGAGGCCGCCGAACACCGGGCTGAGCACTTCGCCGCGGCCTTGCGCGCGCTGGAGCGCGTGGAAGGTCGGCAGGGGATCGGCGCTCAGCTCGAAGCCCAGCGCGAGCGGGTCCGAGACCGCCTCCATCAGCCACACGATCACGTGCGGGCGCTGGCTGCCCGCGGGCGCGCTCGTGGCCGAGGTCAGTGGCGCCAGCGCCGCGCGCACGGACTCGGCGTCGTAGCCCTGGGGCGCCTCGACCTCGAGCAGGCCCGCCTCGAGGACCAGCTCCAGTAGCAGCCCGTTGCGCAGGGTCGAGACCCGCTGGCTGAAGGAGTGGCTGAACACGTTCAGCCAGGCGAAGGCCTCGCGCAGGGGCGCGACCTTGTAGGCCGAGCTGCAGGTCGCCGCCAGCAAGAGCGCGGCGAGCAGCGCGCCGCCGCGGGCGCGGCGGGAGAGCTCGTGGGGGCGCTCGAGGAGCCAGCAGAGGGCGCCCGCGACGAGGAGGATCAGCGCGGCGAGGATCCAGGCCTGCGCCCCGACGACGCGGGTCATGTCGCTCACGTGCTGGGCGTCGCTCGCGACGAGGGGCACGCGCAGGTAGCGCAGCTTGGTGTAGTTGATCGCGTGCAGCCCCAGCGAGAGGGCGAGCATCGCGAGCGCAGCCCAGCTCGCGCGCCGCCCCAGGGCCCACACCACGGCGCCGGCCGCCAGGAGCAGGGCCACGTTCAGCGAGTAGGCGCCCCAGCCCAGGCGGTAGATCGCGACCGTCGTGGGGGGGACCGTCGAGAGCCTCCACCAGGCGGCGAACTCGGTGCCCGAGACCAGGGCGCCCGCGACCAGGAGCAGGGCCAGGGCCGCGCGAGGCCCCCGGCCCGCGCGCGCCCAGGCGCGGGCGACCTCGCGTCGGAGCGGAACCAGGGTCGCGAGCGCGCCCAGGCTCAGCCACACCACGCGAATCGAGACCGGCCGAATCCACCAGGTCTCGAGCGGGGTCGCGCTGACCAGCGCGAAGGCCAGCGCGGCAGCGAAGGTCCCCAGGTTGAGCCGGCTCACGACCCGCTCGGCGTCGACCAGGGGCTCGCGCAGGAGGACCAGGGCCGCCAGCGGCGCCCACACCAGGAAGGCGAAGTGCTCCAGCCAGGCGTCGTCGTGCCACCAGGGAGCGATCCAGCGGCGGGCGACCAGGAGCACACAGAGCGCCAGGAGCGGGCCGAGGCACGAGAGTCGGCGCAGCGACCACCACCAGCGCGTGGCCGCGTGCTCGAAGGAGAAGGCAGGCAGCGGGGCCGAGCTCACGTAGGGATCAGGATAGCGCGGCGTGGCTCCAGAGGTCGCAAGGGGTCGCTGGAGGAGCGCGGGCACGGGCGCTCGCCACGAAGCGCGAGCGACGCCAGGTCGAGGCGCTCTGGAGTCGTGCCTCAGAGGATCCGCGTCAGGCGATCGGGCGCGTATGAAGCGCTCTGGCACCTCTCGGGGGCAGGGCGCTCACCACGAAGAGCGAGCGACGCCAGGTCGAGGCGCTCTCGAGTCGTGCCTCAGAGGATCCGCGTCCGGCGATCGGGTGCGTACGAAGCGCTCTGGCACCTCTCGGGGGCAGGGCGCTCACCACGAAGAGCGAACGACGCCAGGTCGAGGCGCTTTGGAGTCGTGCCTCAGAGGATCCGCGTCCGGCGATCGGGTGCGTAAGCGCTCTGGCACCTCTCGGGGGCAGGGCGCTCACCACGAAGCGCGAGCGACGCCAGGTCGAGGCGCTCTGGAGTCGTGCCTCAGAGGATCCGCGCCCGGCGATCGGGTGCGTAAGCGCTCTGGCGCCTCTCGGGGGCAGGGCGCTCACCACGAAGCGCGAGCGACGCCAGGTCGAGGCGCTCTGGAGTCGTGCCTCAGAGGATCCGACGTTAGGTGATTGGGTGCGCTCGAAGTGTCGAGGCCCTCTCGAGAACAGAGCCTCGCAGCACACGATCACCGAGTCGGAGCCGGGCCCAAAGATGGGGGTCTGGGGGGCGCAGCCCCCCAGGAGACCAGCCCCCCAGGAAACCAGCCCCCCAGTTAACGCGGCGGGAAGGAGCCGGAGGGGGAGGGGTACTCCTTGGCCAGGGGCCGCAGGCGCTCGAGCAGGTCGGCCGGCGTCTGGGGGCGGTCCTCGCGGCGGGGGCTCATGATCCAGGACAGGATGTCGGCCACCGCGCGCGGGACGTCGGGGCGGAACTGGGTCACGGGGCGCGCCGGCTGGAGCGAGGCGATCTGGCGCAGGATCTCGTAGGGCGTCTCGCCGGTGAAGGGGAGCTCGCAGGTCAGCGCCTCGTAGACCGTCACGCCGAGGGCGTAGAGGTCCGAGCCGATGTGTTGCATGTCGCCGGTGATCACCTCGGGGGCGATGAACTCGGCGGTCCCGAGGAACTCGTCGGGGTTGGTCAGGCCTTCGTCGTGCTCGCCCTTGGCGAGGCCGAAGTCGATCAGGACGAAGCGGCCGTCGCTGACGTGAATGATGTTGGCCGACTTGATGTCGCGGTGGACCAGGCCGCGCTGGTGGAGAGCGTCGAGCGCGCTGGTGATCTCCCAGGTCAGGCGGACGGCCTCCTGCACGCTGAACTGGCCGCTGACCTTGTGGACCTGGTCCCAGATCGTGGTGCCCTCGACCCGCTCCATGCCCAGGTAATACACCCCGTCGAAGAAGCCCGAGTCGACGAAGCCGACCACGTGCGGGCTGTCGATCGCGGCCAGGGCGGCCACCTCGCGGAAGTAGCGCGCGAGCATTTCGCGGTCGGCGTTCACGCGGCGGTCGAGGATCTTGAGCGCGATCTCGCGCTCGTCGCCCTTGTGGATCGCGTCGTAGACCACGCCGTAGGCGCCGCTGCCCATGCGTCCGCGCAGGATGTACTTGTCGAAGCGGCAGGGGAAGCGCAGCGGCTGCCCCGGGACGAAGTCGTAGAGCTGCTGCTGCTTGGGGCGCTCGACCCGGCGGGTCCGGCGGAGGTGGTAGCTGACCTTGGCGCTGACGAGCGCGCTCGAGCAGGGCTTGACGAGGTAGTCGTTGGCGCCCGCCTCGAGCGCGCGCAGGATGTCGTCCTCGGCGTCGAGGACCGAGACCAGGAGCACGGGCAGCTCGCTCTTGCTGAAGCGCTTGCGCAGCTCCGTGCAGAGCGAGATCCCGTCGCGCTGGGGCATCTGCACGTCGGAGATCACGAGGTCGAAGCCGCCCTCGAGGGCGGGGCCCAGGGCCAGCTCGCCGTTCTCGAAGGTCGTGACCTCGTGCCCGCGTAGCTTCAGGAGCGTCTCCATGAAGCGGCGGACGTGCTTGTTGTCCTCGACGATCGCGACGCGAGCCACGCGGCCCTCCTCGGGCTCCGAGCATGACCGAAGGCGCTCGCTGACGCCATAGCAGGCGGGCGCTCGTGGACCCGGGCGCGCACCTCCCTCTGCTTGCCCTAAGATCCCGCTCATATGAGCAAGCGAAAGCGCACCCAGACTCCCCCTCCCGCCCCCGGCCTCTCGCCGCGGCTCAAGGCCCTCGTCGGCGAGGTCGAAGCCCTCCTCGGCGAGACGATCGCCGCCGCCGAGGGCCAGGAGCTCTTCGAGGCCGTCGAGCGGGTTCGCCGCCACATGGTCCGGGCCCGCGAAGGGAGCCCGCGCACCCAGGCCAAGGCCCTGGCCGCCGCGCGCGAGGAGCTGCGGGCCCTCGCGCCGGGCCAGCGCTCCTCGCTGGCGCGCGCCTACACGATCTACCTCGAGCTGGTGAACATCTGCGAGAACGCCTACCGGACCCACCGCCTGCGCGAGCGCGCGCGCCGCGACGAGGCGCCGGCGGCAGCGGAGGGCGCGCGCGGCGCGCGCGTGGTGTGGGTCCTGACGGCGCACCCGACCGAGTCCCGCTCGGTGACCAACATTCAGCTGATGCGTCGCGCGCAGTCCCTGCTGCTGCAGTGCCTCGACGCGGGGCGGCCCCTCGACCGCGAGGCCCTGTCCCACCTGCTGCACCTGGTGTGGCGCACCGGGACCCACCCGCCGCACAAGCCGACGGTCGAGGACGAGGCGGGCCACCTCTTCTCGCTCGTCGACGACGACGTGCTGAGCGAGCTGCTCGACCTCCAGCGCCGCGATCACGTGGTGCTCCTGCGGACCTGGGTCGGCGGCGACAAGGACGGCCACCCCGGCGTCGGCCCCGAGGAGACGGACGCCTCGCTCAACCTCTCGCGCGCCCGCCTGCTCGGCTTCGTGGAGGCGCGCCTGCTCCCGCCCCTGCGCGAGGACGTGCGCCTGATCCGCAGCCCCAAGCTGCGCCGCGCCTGGGAGGAGCTGCTGGAGAGCCTCGACGCCCTGCGCCGGGTCACGATCGGCGACGGGCGCCGCCTGAGCCTGCTCTGCGAGTCCCTGTCCGCCCTCGAAGCGGTCTATCAGCGCGAGCGCGGGGCCGACCAGCCCCAGCTCGTCGCCCTGGGCCGGCTGCTGGCCCTCTTCCCGGGGCTGGTGATCCCGCTCGAGCTGCGCGAGGAGCGCGGGCGCTTCGGGCGCGACCAGCCGATCGCCGGCATGCTGAGCTACCTCAAGGACGTGGCCCGCGGCGGCGAGGTCTCGGCCTACGTGCGCGGCCTGGTCGTGAGCATGACCGAGTCGGCCCAGGACCTGCTCGACGCCCAGAACCTCGCCGAGGACGTGCTCGGCCCCGGGCGGCTGCCGATCGTGCCCCTCTTCGAGCTGCCGGCCGTCCTGCGCCGCGCGCCGCAGATCCTCTCGGACACCTTCGCGGTGCGCGACTTCCTCGGCTCGCTGCCGGGCTACGACTGGGACCTCGAGGTCATGCTCGGCTACTCGGACACCAGCAAGCGAATGGGCGTCCTGGCCAGCCGGCTCGCGATCCACGACGCCATGCGCGAGATCGGCGCCTGGGCCGAGGAGCGCGGCCTGCGGGTGCTCTTCTTCCACGGCTCGGGCGGCAGCGTCGGGCGCGGCGGCGGCCGGATCGAGGAGCGCTTCGCGGCCTGGCCCGCGGGCGCCTGCGCGGTGGTCAAGGAGACCCTCCAGGGCGAAATGGTCGAGCGGACCCTCGCGACGCCCGAGATCCTGCGCAGCCAGATCGAGAAGATCGCCTTCCACCAGGCGGCGCCGCCGACCCCGGCCAAGGTGACGCCCTTTACGCGCGAGCTCGGCCGCCTGGCCGAGGAGCGCTTCGTCGAGGCGATCAACGACCCCGACTTCCGGGCCCTGCTCCAGCAGGCCACGCCCTACGCGCGCCTGGACGCGCTCAATATCGGCAGCCGCCCGAGCAAGCGGGCCAAGAAGGGCGGCCTGGAGTCGCTCCGGGCGATCCCCTGGGTCCTGTGTTGGACGCAGACGCGCTACCTGCTCCACGCCTGGCTCGGGACCGGCGTGGCCTGGCGCAAGCTGCGCAAGCAGGACCCCCAGGCCCTCGACCGCGCGATCGAGCGGGACCCCCTCCTGCGCAGCTACCTGCGCGTGCTGGGCTTCACCCTGGCCAAGACCGAGCCCCAGGTGTGGCAGGCCTACGTCGACGAGCTCGCCGACGCGGGCCTGGACAAGATCGCCAAGAGCATGGCGCGCGAGCGCAACGACGCCCTGGACCTGGCCCAGAGCTCGACCCGCGACGGTGAGCTCCTCTCCTACCGGCCCTGGCTGCGCGAGAGCATCCACCTCCGCGCGCCCATGATCCATCCGCTGAACCTGCTCCAGCTCGAGGTCCTGACCAAGCAACGGCTCGGCAAGGCCGAGGAGCTCCTGTTCCGCGAGACCGTCACCGGGATCGCCGCGGGGATGCTCACGACTGGTTGATCTCAAACGACTTACGAGAAGCAGTGTGACCAATTCTCGATCCTGTCGTGACCAAGTGGAGACGTGAGCGCGCGACCCTCTCTAACGACGGCGCCTTGCGTCGGCATGGAGGTGGTTGGTGACGGACTTCACGGAGATCGACGACGAACATCGCGGCGCCCTGGCTGAGGACCTCGAGCGCGAGACGCCCGACGACGACGCCAGCGGCGAGGACGACGACGCGGACGATTCGCGCGACGACGGCGACGAGGCGGAGGCCGCCAGCGCGGCGCCCAAGAAGAAGCGGCGGCGCCGGCGGCGCAAGACGACTTCGCCCGCCCATGAGGAGCGGATCGCGCGCTACCGGCAGCTGGTCGAAGACCGCGGCTGGATCTTCGCGCCGCCCAGCCCGCCCCAGCCGGTGAGCTGGCTCTTCGACGACCTGACCCCGGGTCAGCTCGAGAGCCTCGCCGGCTAAGGGACCATTGGGCCCGTGCCCGCAGCATGTGCCCAGAGGCTCTGAGGAGGGGGAGCGGTCGCTGGTTCCGCGAGCTCCCTCGAGCGTTCGTCTGTTGCGAAACCGTGTAGCGCCGAGTCTGCGCTGGATCCGACCGGTGCAGGCTGGGTGCTGTCGCTGGGCCCCGAGACCGCCAGGGCCCAGTCTCTTCAACGCAAAGCGCCAAGGCGCAGAGGCGCAAAGGGGGCCAGCAGTCAGCGAGGGCGGGAAGCGGAGGCGGGCGCTTGCTTGGAGGCATGGCGACTCGGGCACGCGGACACTCCTTGGTCCGCGAGCGCCGCTCTTTGCGCCTTGGCGTCTTTGCGCCTTTGCGTTGAAAGACCCTCGGGCGCCGCTCTCAACACACAACCGAGGTGCCCGGGCGTTGGACGTTGAGCGACAGCCGCTCCTTATTCCTGATTCAAATTCAAATTGCAGTCGGAGTCCTGGACTCTCGCTACTGCGAGACCCTCACGGCATGCGCTCCACGTAGGCCCACCAGCGGCGCTCGATCCCCGGCCAGTCGGCGCCGCTCCAGGCGTCGGCGAAGGCCTCTCCGGCCGAGGTGCCCTCGCGGAGGGCCGCGAGGTAGCGCTGATAGCGCCGCCGCGTGTCGGGGGTCGCGCCCTGGACGAAGAAGTGGACCATGGCCCAGGCCTGGGCGTACTTGGCGCTCACGGGGCCCGAGTAGAACTCGCGCGGGGTCTGCTGCATCAGCTCGGGGAAGCCGATCGGGCGGCCGCGGTTGGCCGCGACGAAGGCCCGCAGGTCGCGCAGGCGGCCCGGCAGGATCAGCCCCGCCTGGACCACGCGCTCGCCCTCGACCCGACAGGCGCTCATGAACTCCGCCAAGCCCTCGTTGAGCCAGTAGGGGATCGCGTTGTCGGGCACGAGGGCGTGCATGTATTGGTGGAAGCCTTCGTGGAAGAGGACCTGGGTGGTGGCCTCCTTGGTCTCGTCGTCCTTGTCCTCGTAGAGCAGGAGCTGGCGATAGCGCGGCAGGTAGACGCCCAGCGTCGACTCGACCCGGTCGTTCAGGCTCAGCTCGGCGTAGGCGTGATAGCCCTCGCTGGTGTCGAAGATCAGGACCTTGGCCTTCCGGGTCTGCGCCTCGCGCAGGGGGAAGCTCTGGGCGTAGAAGCTGCGGGCGGCCTCGAGCAGGCGCCCGTACTCGCTCGCGCTCCGCTGGGATGTGTTGCTCAGCACCCGGTAGTGCTTGGTCTCGGCTACGAAGCGCCGCGACCAGGGCGGCCCCGTCAGCACGTTGCGGACGTTGCGCGCGAGGAGCGCGGGGACCTCGTCCCAGGGGTCGATGGCGCGCGCCAGCTCGAAGTCGGCCAGGGCCCCCTCGAGGTCGTCGCCGCGAAAGCGACAGAGGCCGCGCGCCAGGCGGGCCTCCGCCGAGGCCGGCGCGAGCTGGAGCGCCTGTTCGGCCTTGGCGAGCGCCTCGCGCTGCTGACCGAGCTCGAGCAACACGCGCGCGTGCAGGGCGGCGGCCTCGTGGAAGCGCGGGCACACCCGCTGGGCGAGCTCGAGGTCGCGCGCGGCGGCGAAGGAGCGGCCGATCCGCTCGAGCAGCTGGGCGCGGGCGTAGTAGGCCAGGGCGAAGCCCGGGCTCAGCTCGAGGGCCTTGGTCAGCGCCTGGGTCGCGCGGTAGAGCTCGGCCCAATCGTCGCTGGCGAGGCCGCCCTGGGCGGCGCGGTAGAGCTCGCGCGCCTTGGGGTCGACGCCCGAGAGCCCGAAGGCGTCGGCCGCCGAGAGGGGGCGCGGGGCGGGGCGCTCGCTCTGGGGGCGGAACACGGGCAGCTCGTTGGCCCGGGCCAGGGCGCCGTAGAGGAGCGCCTCCAGCTGGCCGAAGCTCTTGCGCAGCCACTCGTAGCGGACCCGCCCCTTGACCTCCACCTCGGCCAGGCGGATCCGGGCTCCGCGCCCGGAGCCCGTCCCGCCCACGAACACGCGCGTCCCGCGCCAGCTCGGGGCCGGAATGTTGAGCGCCAGCTGGGTCTCGCCCTTGGCGAACACGCGCAGCTTGCTGCCGCGCACCTCCAGGCGGACCCGCGTGCTCCGGCCCGCGCGCACCGCCTTGCGCTTCTCGGCGAGGGGCTGGAAGCGGTCGCCCTGGAGCCGGTAGAGCGCCAGCACTTGCTGCTGGGGATAGACCACGACCAGATACCAGAGCCGCTCCGCTGAGTTGGTGTCGAAGCCGATCCCGAAGCAGCCGCCCTCGCTGCCCGACACGCTCTTGATCGTGGCGCTCAGGTCGCAGCGCTCGTCGAAGCCGATCTCCTGGCTGCCGAGCAGGAAGGTGCCCGAGCCGGTGACCTCGAGCGCGCCGCTCTTGACGCGGGCGCCGGTGCCTTCGAAGGGGGCGAAGCTCCAGTCCTTGGCCTCGGCCGCGTCCTGGAAGGGGTAGCGGATCTCGATCGCGGTCCCCTCGCGGGTCAGCTCGCCCTGGAACACCTTCGCCGCCGCCTCGAGCTCGCCCACGGCGGGGAGGCGGCCGGCGAGGCTCGGGTCGAGCTTGGCCGCGCGCGCGAAGGAGCGGCGGGCGCTGGCGAAGAAGCGCTGCTTGAGCGCCCAGTAGCCCAAGCGGAGCTGGTCCCCGGCGTCGTCCTCGCGGACCCCGAGGCGGCGGACCCGCAGGGCGACCGAGCGGGGCACGGACTCCCAGCTGCGCGCGACCACCTCGCCCTCGCGCTCGACCCGGAAGCCCTGCTCGTCGCGCTCGCTCAGGACGGCTCCGCTGAAGGTGTAGCCCTCGGCCAGGCGCAGGCTGAGCGGCTTCTTCACGCTCGCGGCGCGGGCGCGCTTCAGCTCGTCGGCGCGGGCCCGCGCGCCCGCCGCCGCCTCGCGCGCGATCCGCTCGCGCAGGGCGGCCACCCGGCGGCGACCCTCCGCGGCAGCGGCGGCGAAGCGGGCGGCGCGCTCGGCCGGCTCGGGGCGCGCCTCGGGGCCCAAGAGCGCGCTCACGCTCTTGCGCAGGGCGGCCTCGTGGGGCGTCCCGGCCAGGGCCTGGCGGTGCTCGTTCCAGAATGCCTCGAGCGCCTGGCCCGCGGCGCGCGGGTCCTGGCGCGCCTCGGCGCGGGCGGCGCGCAGGGCGTCGGCGACGAGGCGCTGGAGCAGGCGCGCGCGGAAGCCCCCGATCAGCTCGGCGAGGGGCTGCTGACCCAGCTTGGCCGGGGCGCCCCGCAGGACCTGCAGGGCGCGCGCGTGCTCGCCCTGCGCCTCGGCGAAGAGCGCGTGCGCCAGGCGCGCCTGGACCTTGGCGCTGCCCGCGGCCAGGGGCGGGAGCGCGACCTCCCAGGCTCCCTCGCGCAGGCGGAGCTCCAGGCGGTGGGTGGCGACTTGCCCGGCGCTCGCCAGCTTGACCTTGGCCTGGGCGCGCTCGCCCTCGACCCGGGGGCTCGGCTCGAAGCTGCGCAGGACGAGGAGCGGGCGCTCGAGGGTGTCGCGGGCCAGGCGCGCCAGGGCGGTGTAGAGCTCGGGCCAGCGCTCGCGCGCGCCCAGGTAGCGGCGGCGGAAGCGCGCGGCCTCGCTCTCGCCCTCGGCGCGCCCGTCGAG
>CALDQK010001327.1 GCA_937911525.1 uncultured bacterium | reverse complement strand
CCGACTGGAGCACCGCCTCTCCCAGGGCCCGCTGGCGCTCCGGCGTCTCTGCCAGCGCGTAGGCCCGGCGCAGATCGCTCACCGCCTCGTGCGGGCGGAGCGCGATCAGGAGGTCCGCGCGCTGCTCGTAGAGCGCGGCCAGCCGAGCCTCCCCCTCCCCGCGGTTGCTCGCGTTCGCGGGGCAGCGCGCGAGGGCCTCCTCCAACAAGCGGATCCCCCGGCCCAGCTCCTCGACCTCCCCGCGCAGCCGGCGGGTCAGGCGCAGCGCGCCGGTCAGGCCCGAGTCGGGCGCCGCGGAGTGGGCGCTCGGCGTCGGGGTCGGCGTCGGGCTCGGCGCCTCGACCAGGCTCGGGAGCGGCGTGGGGCTCCGCGGCAGCTCCTCGGCGCCGCTCAGGAGCGCGCCCCCCACGGCCAGGCTCGTGATGACGCCCAGGGCGACCAGCGCCGCGGAGAGGGGGAAGCGCGCCCGCGGCGAGGGGATCCCCTGAGGCGGCTCACCGCGCAAGAAGCGCTCGAGGTCGTCGGCGAGCGCGTCCCCGTCGGGGTAGCGCTCGCGCGGGTCCTTGGCCAGGCAGGCGCGGCAGATCGCGTCCAGGTCGGGGTGGACTCCCGCCTGGACCTGACGCGGCGCCGGGACCGGACCCTCCAGCGTCCGGCACAGGACCTCGATCAGGTTGCTGCCCTCGTTGGGGGCCACCCCGGTCAAGGCGTCGTAGAGCAAGCCCCCCAGGCCGTAGACGTCGCTGGCGGGGCTGATCCGATCTCGCTGGCCCGCGGCCTGCTCGGGCGCGGCGTAGCCCGGCGTCCCCAGGAACACCCCGGTCTTGCTCAGGTCGCTCTCGACCGCGAGGTCGCGCGCCAAGCCGAAGTCGGTCAGCAGAGCGCGCTCGCCCTCCCCCTCGCTCGAGAGGAGCACGTTGGCCGGCTTGATGTCGCGGTGGACCAGACCGGCCGCGTGGGCGTGGCCGGCCCCCCGCGCGACCTGGGCCGTGAAGCGCGCCGCCTCCTGGTCGCTCAGCCTGCCGCGGCGGCGGATCCGCTCGCTCAGGCTCTCGCCCTCGATCAGCTCCATGACCAGGTAGGGCTTGCCCGCGACCTCCCCCGCGCCGTGCACGCCGACCACGTGGGGATGGCGGAGCCGCGCCAGGAGCTCGGCCTCCCGCTGGAAGCGGGACCGGAAGCGCTCGCTGGTGTCGTGCAGCAGCTTGAGCGCCACGTGCCGCCCGCTGCGCGGGTCCAGGGCCCGATAGACCACGCCCATCCCGCCCCGCGCGAGCTCGCCCTCGATCCGATAGCCGCCGAGCTCCTTCAGGCCTCCGCCTCCGCCGGGCGCGCCGGCGCCGCGCCGCGCGCCGAGTCCACCAGCGCGATCAGGCTGGGGACGACCAGCACGATGAGCAGGAAGGCGCTCATGAGCCCGAAGCACATCGTGGCGGCGAAGGGCGACCAGATCTTGGAGAAGCCGCCCAGGCCGAGGGCCATCGGGAGCAGCCCAATGATCGTGGTGACCGAGGTCATCAGGATCGGCCGGAAGCGGCGGCGGATCCCCTCCACCACGGCGGCCTCGGTCGGCTCGCCCCGCTCGCGCAGCGTATTGACCAGCGCCACCAGCACGATCACGTCGTTGACCACCACCCCTGCCAGCCCCACGGTGGCGACGAAGCTCGTGATCGTGAAGGGAATTCCCATCGCGAGCAGTCCCAGCACGACGCCCACGAAGGCGAAGGGCACCGAGACCAGCACGATCAGGGGCTGGCCGTAGCTGCGGAACTGGGTGGCCAGCACGATGTAGATCAGCAGCAAGGCCACGTAGAAGGCGCGCTCCATCGAGGCGAAGGACTTGTTGGTCTCCTCGAACTCGCCGCCCAGGCGGTAGTGGACGCCCTCCCCGATCCCGGTCTCCTGCAGCCAGCCCTCGAGCAGCTCGTTGACGCCGCGGCTGGTGATCACGCTCGGGTCGACGTCGGCCAGGATCGTGACCACCCGCCGCCCGTCGAAGTGAGGCCGGGCCTTGAAGCTGCTGCGGCTCTCGAGCCGCGCGAAGTGGCCGACGGGCAGCAGGCGCCGGCTGGCCGGGTGGCGGATCGGGCTGTCGACCAGGCCGGCCAGGCCCGAGCGGTCGCCCTTGGCCAGCAGGACCTTGGTGTCGTAGGCCTCGCCGTAGCGCGGGTCCTTGAAGGTCCCCACGCGCACGCCGATGTTGGCCGCCTGGAAGAGCACGCCGACCTGGCCCTCGTCGACGCCGTCGAGGGCGCGGGCCTCCTCCCGCACGCTGAGGTCGAGCCGCACCGGCCCCCGGTCGAGGTCGCGCTCGACCGAGTGCACGCCCTCGATCCCGCGCAGGAAGCCCTCGACCCGCAGCCCGAGCGCCTCGGCCTGCTCGTAGTCGCTCAGCTGGAGCCGGACCTGGACCGGCTTGCCCGTGGGCGGCCCGTCGTTGGGGGCCGCGACGACCACCCGCCGGACCTGGGGCGCGCCCGCCCCCGCGAAGGCCTGCTCGACCCGCCGCTGGGTCTCGTTCAGCAGCCGGTCGGGCTGGTCCTCGTCCTCGTGCATGAACACGGTCACCTGGACCAGGTCGCTCGCGACCACGAGCACGTTGTCGGCGCTCCAGGCCATGCCGGTCGTGCTGACGAAGTACTCCACCTGCCCCTTGTCGACCATCTCCTGGAGCTGGTCCTCGATGAACACGGCGACGCGCCGGGACTGCTCGAGGGTCGAGCCCTCCGGCAGCTGGGCGGTCACGGCGTAGATCTGGAAGTCGCTCGGGAAGAGCTGCACCGGGACCCGCGTCGCGAGGGCCGCGGCCATGGCGATCAGGAGCACCCCGACGCTGACCATCGTCCAGGGGCGCTTGACGAAGCGCGCGTTGAGCTGGGCCACCCGCTCGGCCAGGGACTGGATCCAGCCGGGCTCGACGGGCGCGGGCGCGGCCTCTCCCGCCGCCCGCCGCCCGGGCCCCCACTCGAGGTAGTGCACGGGGAGCACGAAGAAGCACTCGAGCAGCGAGGCGGCCAGGGTCACGGCCACGGTCTTGGGGACCACGGCGAAGTATTGGCCCATGATCCCCTCCATCATGAGCATCGGCAGGAAGGCGCACACGGTCGTCAGCGTCGAGCTGAACACCGGCCCGATCACCTCGGCCGTGCCCTCGACCACCGCGTCGTGGAGCTCGAGGCCCGCCTCGACCCGCTGATAGATCGACTCGAGCACCACGATCGCGTCGTCGACGACCATCCCCGAGACGAGGACCAGGCTGAACAGGCTGATCGCGTTCAGGGTCAGGCCGAGGGGCTCGAAGAAGATGAACGCGCACAGGACCGAGAAGGGGATCCCCAGCAGCGCGAGCAGCGCGTTGCGGGCGCCGAGGGTCAGCCAGAGCACGACCCCGACCAGCAGGATGCCCCCGAAGAGGTTGTTGACGAGGACCCGGATCCGGCTGCGAATGATCTGGCTCGAGTCGAGCACCAGCTCGAGCGAGATCCCCTCGGGCAGGCGCTGGGCCTGCTCGCGCTTGTAGCGCTCGAGCTCGGCTTTGATCGCCTCCACGACCTGCACCGAGTCGGCGGGCCCCTCCTTGACGATCGCCAGGGTCAAGCAAGGCTGGCGGTTGAAGCGCTCGTAGAGGTAGGCCTCCTCGAAGCCGATCGAGACCTCGGCCAGGTCGCCCAGCCGGATCGGGCTCGTGTTCTCGCGCTGGAAGAGGACCAGCTCCTCGAGCCGGCCGGGGTCTTCGCGCCCGCCCTTGGTGCTGAGCACGAACTGGCCCGTCTGGAGCGAGAGCTGGCCGGCCGAGAAGTCGCGGTTGAGGCTGCGCAGCCGCTCCGCGACCTCGAGCAGGGTCAGGCCGTAGTCCCACAGGCGCTCCTGACGGACCTCGATGTGGATCTCGGGCTCGCGGAAGGACTCGCTGACCTTCTGGACCCCCTCCAGCTGGCGCAGGACGGGCTGCAGGCGGCGCGCGACCTGGCGGGCCTGGAACTCCTGCTCGACCGAGAAGGTCTGCCCCGGCTCACCGCCCGAGATCACCACCTTGCAGAGCGGCCACAGCTCCCAGGTCGTGAGCGGCGCCACGACCGGACGCTCGGCCTCGCTCGGCAGGTCTCCCACGCGCTGGACGGCCGCGCGGAGGTCCGTGATCCGGTTCTGGAACTCCTGCGGCGAGAGGGCCTCGGCGAACTTGATGTTGATCAGCGAGCGGTTGCGCGAGCTGCGCGAGCGGACCTTGACCACGTCCTGGAGGGTCAAGAGCTCGTCCTCGAGCTTCTGCGTGACGAGGAGCTCGATCTCCTTGGCCGTCGCCCCGGGCCAGGTGGTCGTGATCGTGGCCTCGTTGAAGGGCACGTCGGGGTAGACGTCGACCGGGATCGTCCGATACGCGATCACCCCGCCCACGAGCAGGAGCACGAAGGCCAGGTTGAAGAAGATCCGGTTGCGGAGGACGGCGCGGAGCAGCTCCACGGCTCACCTCGCGTAGGGCGGCAGCCAGGGGGTCCCGACCTCGCCCAGCCGCACGCGCTGCCCCTCGCGGACCTGCGCGACCCGCTCGGGCACCAGGAGCTGGTCGCCCGCGCTCAGGCCGCTGAGGACCTCGACCCAGCCGCGCTGCGGGTCGCTCTCGCCGAGCACGACCGGGACGCTGCCGGCGCGCTGCTCGTCGCCCTGGGCGGGCGCCGGGGTCAGGGCGCGCCACAGCCCGTATTCCTCGTAGACGGCGCAGCGGGGGACGCGCAGGCGCGGCCGCGCGGCGCCGTGCTCGAAGCGGATCCGCACCGGCTCGCCGGCCAGGAGCTGCCCCGCCGCGTTGTCGAGCTCGAACTCGAGCTCGAACTGACCCGTGTCCCCGGCCTGGACCGGCGCCGCATGGACCAGGCTCGCCGGGTGGCGGCGCTCGAGCCCGTCGAGCACCGTGGCGCTGGTGGCGGGCGCCACCCCGCGGCGGACCTCGGCCGACACGAGCAGCTTGACGAGCAGCCGGTCCTGACGGGTGAAGCGCCCCAGGACCTGGCCCGGGGCCACGACCTGGCCGACCTCGGCGGCGAGGTGGCTGACGACGCCGCCCGCGGGGGCCTCCAGGCGGGCGT
>CALDQK010001326.1 GCA_937911525.1 uncultured bacterium | reverse complement strand
TCGTCGATCGGGAGCGCGAGCTGGCCCACTAGCCGCCCACCAGACGCGGCAGGCGCGAGCGGATCGAGACCTGCGCCAGGGCGCCCACGCCGATCGCCACGCCGCCCACGACGAGGTGGACGAGCACGGCCGAGTAGAGGGTCGAGATCATGCCGGGCAGGACCCAGAACGCGTTGACCATGCAGGCCGAGAAGATCCCCACGCAGAAGAACACCGCGCCGCTGCCGGCCGCCCAGGCCTGCGCCCGGACCGAGCTCGGCGCGCTGACCGAGAAGAGCTGACCCAGGGCGAGGGCGGCCCCCGCCGCCAGGAACCAGGCGGCCAGCACGCTCGTGGCCGAGCTGACGATCGCGGGCGGGGCCGTGTCGTTGCTCAGCCCGATCCACACGAAGGCGCCCGCGTGCAGCAGGCCCCCCGCGCCGATCCCCCAGCGCCCGCGCTTCAGCGCGCCCCACAGCTTCTCGCTCGCGACCCGCGCCACGGTGTAGCGGGTGGTCGTCAGGATCAGCTCGAGCGAGCCGTCCTCGCGGTCCTCGACGTAGGAGCGAGCGCCGGTCATCAGCCCCCACACCACCAGCAGCAGCCAGAGGGTGCTGGCCAGGAGGAGCAGGCAGTACTGCGCCACCGGCACCGCCGTGGGGTTCGCCCCGCGCGCCGCCAGGCTGCCCATGATCGCCATTCCGAAGAACAGGACCACGCCCGCCACGGCCAGGAAGCCGGGCCGGACCCAGCCGCCCGGGTCCTGGCGCTGAGCCTCGCGCCAGGCGAGCGCGCCCCGCTCGGGGACCGGGCGCGAGACGGCGCCGGCCTTCGTCTGGCGGCGCGAGAGCTTGGGCCCCTCGCCCTGGAGGATCGTGCGCCGCAGCCGGTAGCTCCCGTGCAGGAAGAGCAGGGGCACGACCAGGCTCGGCCCGAGGAGCGAATACCAGCCCTGGGGGTCGTCCCACTCGAGCGCTCCCGGTAACCAGCAGGCGTTGGCGAAGGTCGCGAAGCCCCCGCCGCCGGGCTGGGCCTGCTCGGCCACGCTGATCAGGATCAAGCTCGCGACCAGGTAGAGCAGGGTCCAGGAGAGCGCGCGCAAGAAGGCGCCGCCCTCGCGGCGGTGTCCGTCGGAGCCGACCCAGGCGCCGATCGCGGTGCCGAAGCAGGCGCCGACGATCAGCACCGCCGCGGCCCGCAGCAGGTCGGCGGCCGGCAGGCCGCCGTAGGCCGCCGCGATCGAGAGCAGGGGCAGCCCGAGCAGCAGCCCCTCGAGCGCCAGGGCCAGGGCCGCCGCGCAGGTCCCCAGCCAGATCGCGGCCGGCCGGAGCGGGGTCACGCCCAGGAGCGGGAGGGTCCCGTCGAGGCGACCCTCGACGAAGATCCCCGCCGCGCGCACCGGCTGCAGGAAGAGGAAGAGGGTCAGCTGGACCCCGACCAGGCGCCGGAAGGGCGCCTGCGGGCCGAGCTCCAGCGAGCCGACCACGAACGAGGCCAGGACCAGGAGCGTGAAGGCGCGCACCAGCCGCCGCCGCCCGCCGGCCCGGTCGAGGCGCGAGAGCTCGCGCCGCAGCAGCAATCCGATCCCCTCGAGGCGCAGGGCGCTCACGCCAGCTTGCCCTCGGTCAGGCTCAGGAAGGCGTCCTCGAGGTCGATCTCGCGCGGGCGGAGCAGGCTCAGCTCGAGCCCGTTGCCCAGCAGGACCCGAGCCAGAGCGCCGGGGGTCGCGCCCTCGGCCAGGCTGACCTCGAGCAGCTCGTCGGCCTCGCGCAGGGAGACCTCCTCGACCTCCTCCAGGGCCGCGAGCAGGCCCTCGGCGACGGCGAGGGTCGAGAGGTCGCCCTCGACCCGGACCTCGACGGTCCGACCGCGGACCCGCGACTTGGCCTCCTCGAGCGAGCCCGAGAACACCAGCCGCCCCTGCTCGAGGATCCCGATCGAGGTGCAGAGCTCGTTCAGCTCGCCCAGGATGTGCGAGCTGATCAGGATCGTCTTGTCGAGGGAGCAGAGCTCGCGCAGGACCTCGCGGATCTCGACCCGCGCCCGCGGGTCGAGGCCGGTGCCCGGCTCGTCGAGCAGGAGCACCTCGGGGTCGTGCAGGAGCACCCGGGCCAGGCCCAGGCGCTGGCGCATGCCCAGGGACAAGGTCGAGATCGGCCGCTCGCGCTTCTCGCTCAGCTCGACGAGGGCCAGCACGTCGCGCACCGTGTTGCGTCGCTTGTCGCCGCTGATCCCGTAGGCGCTGGCGAAGAACTCGAGCAGCTCGCCGACCGTGAAGTCGCTCATGGCGGGCGCGCCGTCGGGCAGGTAGCCCATGCGCCGGCGGACCTCGATCGACTCGCGCACCACGTCGAAGCCCGCGACGCGCGCGTAGCCGCCGCTGGGCTGGGCCAGGGTCGCCAGGATCCGCAGCGTGGTCGTCTTGCCCGCGCCGTTGGGGCCGAGGAAGCCGAAGATCTCCCCGCGCGGCACGACGAGGTCCACCCCGCGCAGCGCCTCGGCGGCGCCGAAGCGCTTGCGCAGCGCGCGCAGCTCGATCGCCGCCGGCGCGCCGCTGGGCTCGGGCGCGCGCGCCTCGGCCGGCGGCGCGGGGGCTAGGGTCGGCGGCGCGGCGCTGGGCGGACCGGCGCTCGGCGGTTCGGCGCTGGGCAGCGCGGCGCTCGGCGGCGCGGCGGCCTCCTGCTCGGACTCCACCGGCGAGGACGGGATCGGGGGGGCGTCCTCTGGGCGCGGCTCGCTCATTGCCCCTCCTCCTTGGCTGGGTCCCTGCTGTCCCGGGCGCCCTCCTCGACCTCGGGCGAGGTCGCTTCGGGAGCGAGCTCCGCGGGCTCGTCGGCTCCGTCCTCGGTCTCGCTCTCCTCCTCCTCGGGCTCGGGGAGCGCCCCCTCGGGCGCGAGGAGGTGCAGGCGGTAGAGGACGAGCGCCGAGCCGGAGAGGGGCTCCTTG
>CALDQK010001325.1 GCA_937911525.1 uncultured bacterium | reverse complement strand
GCTACGCCGCTCACCGATCGCGTCGGTCCCCTTAGCGGAGGAAGTCCTCGATCCGGCGCAGGACCCGCTCGGGATACTCCAGCAGCACGAAGTGGCTGGCCCGCCGAATGTGCAGGTGCTCGGCCCGGGGGATCCGCTTGGCGATCTCGCGCGACATGCTGGGCGGGGTCAGGTAGTCGACGCCGCCCGAGATCACGAGCGTCGGCTGGATCACCTCGGGCAGGAGGGGGTAGACGCTGTGGGCGTCGAGGTGCTGGAACAGGCGCAGGAAGTTGATGAGCGAGTGGCCCATCACGTCGTTGACGTATTGGCGGTACATGTCCTCGACGCGCCGGTTCCAGGCCCAGAGCGCGGCCACGCTGCCGCCAACTTTGAGGTTGGGCTCCCAGAGCGTCCAGCCGCGCAGGGCGCGCAGGGTCAGCGACTCGTTGCTGAGGTGCTCGACCAGCCCGTGCATGACCCGGCGCAGGCGGGGGAAGCGGACCAGGGGCTGAAAGCCCGTGTCGAACACGTTGCCGTGGGTGCCGTTGATCAGGACCAGGCGCTCGACGCGCTCCGGCGCCTGCAGCGCGGCCTCGAGGCTGACCTGCACGCCCATGGACCAGCCGACCAGGGTCGCGCTGCGGGCGCCGACGGCGTCCATGACGCGCAGGGCGTCGGCGGCGTGATGCGGGACGCCCATTTGGTGGGCGCGGGCCGGCGCGCTCGACTGAAACAAGCCGCGGTAGTCCCAGGTCACGACCCGGTGCGTCGGCGCGAAGCGCTCGATCAGCGGCTCCCAGGCGTAGAGCCGCCCGCCGAGGCCGTTGGCCAGCAGGATCACCGGCGCCTCGGGGTGCGTCTGGCCGAGGACCTCCACGTGGAGGCGCACGCCGTCGGGCGTGTCCACGTGGCGGACCTCGCTCGTGTCGAGCAGCTGGCTGTGGGCGTAGCGAGTCAGCACGGCGGTCCCTCCTGGTCCCCTGGAAGGTAACGGGTCGCGCTGACCTGCGGCAGCGCGAGCGCTCGCCGCCAAGCGGAGGGCTACTGGAGCTTGACGAGGAACTGGCTCTTCTTGCCCTTGCGGAGCACCAGGTAGCGGTCGTGGACGAGGTGCTCGGTCGTGATCGCGGCGTCGGGGTCGGTCAGCTTCTGGCCGTTGAGGGACATCGCGTTGCCCTGAATGTCCTTGCGGGCCTGGCCGCGCTTGTTGGCGCCGCCCCACGCGACCTCGACCACGAGGTCGAGCCAGTTCTTGCCTTCGCCCTCGAGCTCGCTCCGCGCGAGCTCGGTGGTGGGCGCCTCCGAGAAGGCGTCCTCCAGCAGCTCGACGGGCATCTCGCGCAGGTCGGCCTTGGGGTTGAAGAACACCTCGGCCGCCTTCTCGACCTGGGTCGCGGTCTCCTCGCCGTGAACGAGCCCGGTCATGTGGACCGCGAGCGCGCGCTGCGCCTCGCGCCCCTTGCCGACCGTCTCCTCCAGCTTGCTGATCTCGCTCAGCGGCAAGAAGGTGAAGCGCTTGAGCAGCGTGATCACCATGTCGTCGGGCTGGTTGAACCAGAACTGGCGGAAGGCCCAGGGGCTGGTCTTGCCCGGGTCGACCCAAATGTTCTGACCCTCGGCCGACTTGCCGAACTTGGTCCCGTCGGGCTTGAGCAGGAGCGGCATCGTGAGGCCGTAGCCCCGCTCGCCCTCCGTCTTGCGCCGGATCAGGTCGGTGCCCGCCACGATGTTGCCGTATTGGTCGCTGCCGCCGATCTGGACCTTGCAGCCGTGATTTTGGTGCAGCCAGAAGAAGTCGAAGCCCTGCAGCAGGCTGTAGCTGAACTCGGTGAAGGACAGGCCCTCGCCCTCGCGGTCCAGGCGGTCCTTGACCGAGTCCTTCTTGACCATCACGTTCACGAAGAAGTGCTTGCCGATGTCGCGCAGGAAGTCGAGCAGGCCGAGGTTCTCGGTCCAGTCGAGGTTGTCGACGAGCAGCGCGGGGTTGTCGCCTTCGAAGTCGAGGAAGGCGCTCAGCTGCTGCTTGACCCCCGCCAGGTTGGCCTGGAGGACCTCCTTGGTCATCAGGGTCCGCTCGCTGCTCTTGCCGCTGGGGTCGCCGATCATGCCGGTCGCGCCGCCGGCGAGCACGATCACCTTGTGGCCCGCCTGTTGGAAGCGGCGCAGGCCGAAGAGCGGGATCAGGTTGCCGATGTGCAGGCTGGAGGAGGTCGGGTCGAAGCCGGCGTAGATGACCTGGGGCTCCTCGAGCAGCTTGCGCAGGGGCGCGTCCTTGGGCTCGGCGATCTGGTGGATCAGGCCGCGCCCCTCGAGGTCGTCCAGCAGGTTCGGGTCCACGCTCACGGGTCAGCGCCTCCTTGGTCTGCCCTCCCGACGCGGGGTCGGAGGGGAAGTGTCGCGGCACTCTAGCGCGGAACCCCCCAAGGCGAGAGCGCGGGTTCACCGGCGCCGAAGCGAGGCGCGCGCGCCCCGACTCCGACAGCGCTGACCCGCCCCAGGGCGCTCCGCGGGCGACGAGGGCTATCGCGAGGCTTGGCGTGCGGCTTGCGGTGTCCGGGGTGAAGGAGTCCCCCATGAAGACCGTCGCCCGCACCCTGGCCCTGATCAGCGTCCTGCTGCTGGCCTTGTTCGCGCTCCCCTTCGCCCTCGCCGACGACGGTGAGCGCGCGACCCGCGCCCGGCAGGCTCCCAGCCTGGGTGAGCGCGCCCCGCTCGCCTCGATCAGCCTGGCCGACCTCGAAGG
Organism: uncultured bacterium; assembly: GCA_937911525.1. Lineage (GTDB taxonomy): Bacteria > Planctomycetota > J058 > J058 > J058 > NORP233. The sequence goes on along the minus strand of CALDQK010001325.1, from coordinate 11,295 downwards.
GCGGCCCGTCACGCTCGCCAGCGCCCAGGGCAAGGAGCGCTTCCTGGTCCTGCACGTGTTCGACGTGGACGACCTCGACCTCGTGCCCGGCCCCGATCACTACGACGAGGCCGACGCCGCGCGCGCCGCGCGCAGGGGTGGCTCGTTGTCCCCCGCCCGCGCCCCCGAGACCTGGACCCTCGACGACTGCGTCGAGCAGGCGCATCGCCGCTTCGACCGCGAAGGCGAGCTGAGCTGGGTCGGCGTGCCCACCTGGGACGCCCCCGCCAAGCTCACCCCCAGCGATCTCGAGGAGCGCGCGGACTCCGCGGATGCCGAGCCCCTCTTGGACGGCCGACGCAAGGTCCTTGGGATGCACCTGAAGCGGCGTGAGCGCTACGACCACCTGCTCCGGGCGCCCCGCCTCCAGGCGCTGGTCCGCGTCGGAGTCCGCCGTGTGCCCTGCGTGCTGATCGTCGACCCCGCGGGCGAAGTCGTCTTCCGCTGGGAGCGCTACGACGCCGACGACGAGACCAACTACCTGATCCGCGCCCTGCTCGACGTCACGGGCGGCGACCCGATCGCGACGCCCCGCGGCGGCCCGCCCGCGGAGTGATCCCGGCCCGTGAGGCTTGCCTAGAGCGGCGCGCCGAGCGCGCCCGCGTAGAGCACCCGGTCGCTCCTCGGCAGGCGCAGCCGGCGGGCGGCCTCGGCCTCGAAGAGCCCGCCCAGGGGCAGGGTGCAGAGACCCAGGCTGTGGCTGGCCAGGCAGAGGTTCTGCATCAGGTGACCCGCCTCGAGCAGCGCGAAGCGCGCGCCGCGCTCCCCGTACTTGGCCTCGATCCGGGCCGCGTCTGCGACCAGCACCCACAGCAGCGCGCCGCCCTCGAACTGGTCCAGGGAGGGCAGGCACGCGCGCCAGTCGTCGCGCGCGTCGCCGGGGTAGAGCCCGACCAGCGCGTGCTCGGCGCGGTCGTAGTGGTAGCGGCCCGCCGGCAGCCAGGCGGCCGGGTCCCAGGCCACCGCGTAGAGCTCGAGCGCGGCCAGGCCGCCGGCCGAGGGCGTAGGACCCGCGCCCGGCGGGGCGTGCACGGCGTGCGACACCCAGAGCAGCCGCCCGAGCTGCTCGGCGCTGGGGAGCTGCTCGCTCAGCCGGCGCCGGCTGCGTCGCTCGACCAGGACCCGGTCGAAGGCCCTCAGCCGGCGCGCGCGCGGGCGCGGGAGCGGGTAGCGCTCGCCGCCCGGATAGGCGCGCGGGCTGTGGTCGCCCGGCCCCTCGGCGTCGTGGGCCAGGATCCGGTCGCGGAACTCGGGGAAGCGGGCCGGGTCGAGCTCGGTCTCGTGGAGGGGGTCGCTCATGGGAAGGGGTGGGGGATGACCTCGCTCCACTCGCTCCAGCCGCGCGGCCGCCACAGCGGCCCGCCGAGGAGGGGCAGCTCGTGGTTGCCGTGCATGGCCTGGAGCCCTGGGATCACGACCTTCACCACCCGCCAGCGGCGGTCGCGGGCCAGGTCGAGCGGAGTCATCGAGCGGACCAGGATCGGGTGGGCGGGCTCGAGGCGCGCGCGCAGGACGGCGAGGGTCTCGGGCGCCTCGCCGCCGAAGTCGCGCTCGGGCGCCGGCTGGGCGCGGGCGAAGGCGGTCCGCTCCAAGGCCTCGGGGAAGCGGCTGAAGAACACCGCGTGCTCGGAGAAGTCGCGCGGGCGGCCCGGCTCGGGCGGGACGCCGCGGGTCAGCAGCCAGCGCACGTAGCTCCGCCCTTGGACCGCCTCCACCGCGGCCTTGGCGAAGGCGTCGCCGAGGGTCTCGCGGCAGGCCGCTCCGGCGCTGAAGCACAAGCCCTCGCGCTCGGGGCCCTGGCAGGTGACCACGCACAGGTTGCGGCTGTAAGGGCTCTCGACCCGGTAGCAGGAGAGGGTGAGCTGGGGCCGCAGCAGGCGCTCGAGCAGGGGCGCGGGGAGCGCGGCCAGGGCCCGCTCGAGGGGCCAGCGCTCGAGGGCGTAGCTGCCCCACCAGAAGCCCATCAGCCCGTCGCGCTCGACGACCTCCTGCACGCCGCGCAGCACGACGGGGTCCGTGAGCCGGCCCGCGGCCAGCCCGGTCGAGATCCCCGGCGAGAGGACGTGGTCCTGGCCGGCGCGGAGGTAGAGGAAGCCCAGCTCCTCGGGGATCCAGCGCGGCTCGCCCTCGAGGTCGCGGAAGGAGGTCCAGCGGAGCCGAGTCGCGGGCGTGAAGGGGCGGAAGGGGAAGCCCTCGCGGGCGTGCTGCTCGGGGTGGAACAGGACCCAGGACTCGGGCCCCAAGGCCGGCTCGTCGAGGGGCCAGTCGGCGTAGGAGGCCTCGACGCCCTCCTCGCCAGGCAAGGGGCAGGGCTGGTGGCGCTCGATCCCTTCGCCGAGGCCGGCCAGGGTCGCGGCGGCCTGGGTCCAGCCTGCGCCGCCGACCGCGACGTCCACGTGACGCGCGCCCGCGGGCGCGAGCGTCCCCGCCCAGAGCTGGAGGTCGGGGTCGCTCGGGCGCGGCGCGAGGGGGCCGAGCCCCTTGAAGAGGCCCGTGAGCGGATCGAGCACGTCGCGGTCGTGGGCGTCGAGGACCGCGGGCTCCTTCCTCAGCGCCACGGGGCGCACACCTCGCAGTCGGGCTCGCGCAGGACTCGGTGAGAGCTGACCTCCAGGCTGTTCGCGTCCAGGCGCTGGAGCCGGAACAGGGCCGCGGGCCAGGGCTCGGCCCGGGCCAGGCGCGCCTTCCAGCGCACGAGCAGCGCCAGGAGCGCCGCCCCTTCGGCGGGGAAGGGAGTCGGCCGCAGGGCCTCGCCCTGGGCTTCGAGCTCGCCGTAGAGCTCGGGGAAGGGCGAGAGGCGCTCGAAGCGGAGCAGCAGGCAGCCCGCGCAGGGCCCGTCGCGGGGCAGGAGCAGGGGCGAGACCCAGGCCCGGTTCATGGGCCCGGTCGTGACCCACAGCGCCTCGCGGCCCTCGCGCAGGCGCTCGGCCGAGAAGGCCTTGGCGGCCCCGTAGTCGAGGGTGTCCTGGACGAGCACGGCCAGCGGGCGTCCCTCGCCCAGGGGCTGCTCCTCGAGCGCGTCCCGGACGGGCCCTTGGCCGTGGAGCTCGAGCGCGAAGGCGGCGGGCGCGTCGAGGGCGGGCGCGGCGTCGACCAGCACCCGCTCGCTGACCAGGCGGGCCAGGACGGAGCGCGCGTCTTCGCTCGCGCTCGCGGGCGCGAGGGCGACGACGTCCTCAGGGCGGGCCCCTGGCGGCTCGAGCGCCGCGAGCAGAGCGGGGAGCCAGTCTTCGAGCCCTTCGCCGCGCAGGGTGTAGCGCAGGTCCTCGCCGCACACCAGGCGCACGAAGCCGACGCCGGTCAGCACGCTGAAGGGCAGCGCTAGCTGGAGGCGGCGCGCAGGGAGCTCGCTCAGGGCTAGCGGCCTGCGCGGTCGCGGACCGCGTTGACGACGTAGTCGACCTCGCTCAGGAGCAGGTTGTGCACCATGAAGCGCGGGTAGGGCGGCACGTCGATCTCGGCCTCGTAGAGGATCCGCGTCCCGCCGCCCTCCAGCGGAGTCAGCGTCCACGAGCCGCGGTTGGTGCCCGCCTCGGGCGAGCTGTCCCAGCTGGCGCGGTGGACGCCCTCCGGGCTCACGCTGTGGCTGAGGTCGACGGCGACCGGGATCGTCCACAGGCGGGAGCGGGCCTCGCCCTCCAGGCGGCAGTCCCTGGGGTGGGCTCCCGCGCCGCGCCCCTTGGGCGCAACGTCGAGGGTCCACAGGGGCGGCTGGAAGATCTCGGAGAAGTGCTCGTAGTCGGTGACGATCGCCCACACCTCGCTCAGGGGCCGGTCGACGACCGCGGCGGCTTGGACCAGGGTGCGCTCGCCAGACTGGTAGAGCTGGTGCGAGGTGCCCTCGGCTGCGCTGGCCGGGGCCAGCGCCTGGCCTGAGGTGCGGCTCCCGCGGACCCAGAGCGCGCCGCTCGCCACCAGGGCGGCGAGCAGGGCGCCGGCTACGATCTGCGCCACCCGCTTGGGGGTGTTTCCCCGCGGGGCAGGAGGCGCCGCTGCGGGCGTCGCTTCGCCGGCCTGCTCGCTCACAGGCTCCCCTGGAGCAGGAAGAAGGCCACGATCGGCAGCCAGATCAGGACCCCGCCGCCGAAGCTCCAGAGCGTCACGGTCCCCAAGGCCTTGAGCCGCTCCTTGTGCCACAGGCAGTAGGCGAGGCTCAACAGCGAGGCCACCAGCTGGATCAGGGGGAAGCCGAGGAACACGAGCCCGACGCCCCACAACATGTCCTGGGTCAGGCTCAGGCCGAGGGAGCCGAGGATCGTGACCGCGGCGACCAGCAGCCAGTAGACCCCGATCGCCGCGCGCCGCTGCGCGATCTTCTCGTCGGCGGACGCCGTGTCCTTGCCCTCGAAGGCTGCGGCCTCGAGCTCGGCCTCGGCGGGGCGCAGCGCGCGTCCCGAGCCGATCGCGCCCCCGATCGCGCCGCCCAGGCTGTGCACGCAGCAGGAGCAACAGCAGCAACAAGAGCAGCAGCCGCCAGCGACGATCAGGGGTCGCTCGCGGCGCTCAGGCGGATGGGACTCGAGCTCGACTGGCATAGCTCGCGAGGTTAGCGAGCCCCTCTTTGCGGAGCAATCCCGCGCAGCGAGCTAATAGCGAGGAATCGAGGGGTCGACGTCGCGGGCCCAGGCGTCGATCCCGCCGCGCAGGTTGGCGACCCAGGCGAACTCCTGGCTGGCGAGGAAGTTCGCGACGTGGGCGCTGCGGATCCCGTGGTGGCACACCACGACCCAGCGCGCCTCGGGGTCGAGCTCGCCGACGCGCACGGTCAGCTCGCCCATGGGCAGGTGCAGGTGGGGGTGCGGCAGCGCCGCGCGCTCGAGCTCCTCGTCCTCGCGCACGTCGAGCAGGCAGAGCTCCTCGCCGGCGGCGAGTCGCGCGCAGACCTCGGCGGGCGTCAGCTGACTTGGGAGCACCGGATCGAGCATGTCAGCGCAGGTCCAGCTTCCAGCGCGCGAAGGCCTTGGCGACCAGGTCCCCCTGCTCGTCGCGCAGCTCGCCGGTCACGTCCAGCTCGTGCGAACCGGGGCTCTGGGGCAGGTCCACGTCGCAGGTGGCGGTGATCGTGCCGCGCGACTTCTTGTAGTACTCCATCTTGAGCATCGTCACGATCCCGCGCCCGCGCCCGTCGACGGCGTGCATCACCGCCAACCCGGTCGCCAGCTCGCCCAGGTTGATCAGGGCCACGGCGTGGATCGAGCGGAGGTGGTTGCGGATCTCGGGGCGCTCGCGCAGCTCGGCGCGGCAGTAGCCGTCGCTCAGGTCGAGGATCGTGGCCCCGACCGAGCCCGAGTAGGGCGCCATACGCCCGATCAGGCGCGAGAACACGCGGTTGCCGAAGGGGAGCTTGCTGGTGCGAGCCCAGGCGTCGGCGATCGTGGGGCGCTTGAGGGAAGGGAGCAGCTTCATAAGCCGATTCTATGGACCGCTCCCCACAGCCCGGAAGGCTCAGCGAGCTGTGAACAGGGTCACGAAGTCGGCCTGGGTGGTGGCCCGGTCTCCCTCGCCGATCCAGACGTAGTTGCCGACGGCGATATCGGGCTTGCCGTTGCGGTCGTAGTCGCCGATCGCGAGGCAGGGGTGGATCGCGCGCCCCTGCTCGAGGGCGTGGCGCTCCCAGCCGCTGGCGGTGCGCTCGAACCAGACCACCGTGTCGATCCCCTCCCAGGTCTTGGGGTCGACCTGGGGCACGAAGGACACCCCGACCACGTCGAGGTCGCCGTCCCCGTCGAGGTCGGCCGCGCTGGCCGCCTCGCAGCCGTACTGGTCGCCGATCCGCCGGTAGGTCACCTGCGGCAGCCCGCGCTCGAGCCCGGTCAGCTCCAGGTAGCCGACCCCGTGGTAGGGCTTGAGCAGGCGGTCGTCGAGGGAGTCGCCGTTGCTCACCAGCAGGTCGAGGTCCCCGTCGCCGTCCATGTCGTGCAGCTCGAGGCCCGAGCTCCCCCAAGCCGGGTGGGGCGCGGCGTAGAGCGTGAGCGGCTCGAGCTGGCCCTTGCCGTCGTTGCGCAGGAACACGACCCGCTCGTGCTCCTGGGCGATCACGGCCACCACGTCGAGGTCGCCGTCCTGGTCGAGGTCGTGGGGGATCGCGTGGATGTAGCCGTCGCGCGAGTCGACCTCGACCGGCTCGTAGCGAGTGGGCGAGCCGCCCTCGTTGCGCAGCACGAAGAGCTTGCCCGGCCCGCGCCAGCCGAAGGCGCACACGACCAGGTCCAGGTCGCCGTCCCCGTCGAGGTCGGCGGGGCGCGCGTCCGTGGCTCGCCCCACGGCCGGCGCGATCGCGCGCGCCTCGAACTTGCGCTGGGGCGTCTGGGTCAGGAGCAGGACCCCGCCCCGCTCCTCGTTGGTGGGGTCCATGCCGCCGAGCCCCGTCACGAGCAGGTCGGGGCGCCGGTCCCCCGTCAGGTCCTGGAGCAGGACGCGCGAGGGGTAGTTGAGCCCGCGCGCGAGCCCCATGATCCGCCGCTGCTTCTGGGGCGCCCAGGCCGGCAGCAGGAAGAGCGACTGGCTGCGCATTTCGCAGATCAGCAGATCCTGCTTGTTCGGGTCGCTCAGGTTGACGAAGCGCAGGTTGCTGACCGCCGGGGACCGCGTGGCGAGGAACTCCTTGCGCTGCGGAATGAAGCCCTCGACCGCGAAGGCGAGCTTGGTGCTCAGGGCCTTGGCCTGCGGCGCGCGCGGCAGCTCGCTCGGCGCCTGGCTGGTGTAGTGGCGCAGGGCGAGCTCGAGCTCGAGCTCGCTCAGCTGCTCGACCCCCTTGGGGAGGGGCATCCCGAGCATCGTCGGGATCAGCTCCTCCCAGCGGGCCTTGGGCAGGAGGCTCGGATCGGGCGCGGGGTGGCAGCGTCCGCAGGCCACCATGACCTGGCTGCGCTCCTCGGCGCTGAGGGGGACCGCCTGCGGCTTGGCCGAGGGGGGCGGGCAGCCGAGCAGGAGGGAGCAGGCGAGCAGGAGGAAGAGCGATCTCACCTGGCAGAACTTATCGCTAGACCCCACCCATGCCCAGGAAGGTCTCGCCGAACTCCTTGAGCCCGAAGCCCTGCCCCGGGAGGCGGCCGTGCTCGCCCAGCCACTCGACCTGGCGTTTCAGGGCGGGGCGGATCGGCGAGTGGCCGTGCCCCAGCTCGCGGGCGGCCTTGGCATCGTCGATCCACCAGTAGAGGGACATCGCGTGGCTGAGGGCCTGGTTCAGGGTCACGTAGGTGCCGCGGTCGACCCCGCGCGCCCGCGCGACCCATTCGCCCACGCTGCCGAGGGCGTGGATCCCCCGGCGCGGGATCTTGACCACCGGCAGCTTGGGGATCTCGAGCACCTGGCGGAGGAGCTCGCTCCAGGCGCCGTTGGTCAGGTTCTCGCCGCCCAGGAGGTAGCTCGCGCCGGGGGTGCCCTTGCTGGCCGCCGCCACGTGCGTCCTGGCGACGTCCAGCACGTCCACCACGTTGATTCCGCCGGGCGGGATCACGGGCAGCTTGAGGCAGGCCAGGCCCACGATCGCCCACGAGCTGTGCCAGTTGCGGTCGCCGCGCCCCAGGCAGAGCGAGGGGTGGAGCAGCACGGCCTCGAGTCCGCGCGCGATCCCCTTGTAGACCTCGGCCTCGGCCAGGCACATCGAGGTCACGTGGAAGCTGTGGAAGCGACTCACGTCGGGGGCCCCGGCCTCGTCGACCAGGATCGGGTCCTTGCTCCCGGCGTAGACGCCGACCGAGCCGGTGTAGACCAGGCGCCGCACCCCGGCCTTCAGGCAGGCGTCGACGACCCGGCGCGTGCCCAGCACGTTGACGTCGTAGAGGGATTGGCTCTGCTTGTCCCAGAGCGAGAGGATCCCCGCCTGGTGGACCACGACCTCGCGTCCCGCGAAGGCCCGCTCGAGGGAGGGGGCGTCGCGCAGGTCGCCCTGGACCCACTCCACGTCGTCTGCGACGTCGGCGAGCACCTCGCGCGGGCTGGTGGCGCGGCTGAGGACGGCCACCTCGTGACCCTCTGCGAGGAAGGCCCGCACGGTGTGCGCGCCCACGAAGCCTGTCCCGCCCAGGATCAAAACCTTCATGGGCGGACTATAGGCAGGGCGCTCTGCAGCCCGAAGCCCCACTCCAAAGGCCATTGATAGTGCGACTTAAACAGGGAGGCGTTTTTCTGACGGAGTGCTAACCGGTCGGTTAATATTCCAGCACAACAGGAGAAACACCCATGCACGACCTCGTCATTCGTAACGCCACCATCGTCGACGGCACCGGAGCCCCCGCTTACCGCGGTGACCTGGCCGTCTCGGGAGACCAGATCGTCGCCGTCGGCCAGGTCAGCGAGCCCGGCAAGCGTGAGATCGACGCCGAGGGGCGCCTGCTCGCCCCGGGCTTCGTCGACATTCACACCCACTACGACGGCCAGTGCACCTGGGACCCCTACCTGACCCCCTCGGGCTGGCACGGCGTGACCACCGCCGTGATGGGCAGCTGCGGCGTCGGCTTCGCCCCGGTCGCCCCCAACGGCCAGGAGTTCCTGATCGACCTCATGGAGGGCGTCGAGGACATCCCCGGCGCGGCCCTCAGCGAGGGGATCGAGTGGGGCTGGGAGAGCTTCCCCGAGTATCTGGACGCCCTCGCGAGCAAGTCCTACGGCATGGACATCGCGACCCAGGTCCCCCACGGCCCCCTGCGCGCCTATGTGATGGGCCAGCGCGGGATCGACAACGAGGAGGCGACCGCCGCTGACATCGAGAAGATGGCGGCCCTGGTCAAGGAGGGGATCGCCGCCGGCGCCCTCGGCTTCTCGACCTCGCGCACGCTGATCCACCGCTGCAAGAGCGGCGAGGTGATGCCCGGCACCTACGCGGCCCGCGACGAGCTCTTCGGGATCGGCAAGTCCCTCGGCGAGCTCGGCCAGGGCGTGTTCCAGATGACGAGCAACCACGTCGACATGGACCAGGAGGTGATCTGGCTGCGCGAGCTCTCCGACATGACGGGCCGCCCCGCCAGCTTCAACCTGCTCCAGTGCGACGAGCGCCCCGACCTGTGGCGCGAGCTGCTGACCTGGCTCGACGACGCCGCCGCCGCCGGGAGCAAGATTCGCGCGCAGGTCGCCGGCCGCCCCTCGGGCTTGCTCCAGGGCTGGCGCTGCACCGCGCACCCCTTCGTGTTCTGCCCGACCTGGCAGTCGATCGCCATGAAGCCCTGGCCCGAGCAGCTGGCGACCCTGCGCGACCCGAGCTTCCGCGCTCGCCTGGTGGCCGAGGTCCCGCCCAGCCAGGGCGGCTTCTACGACTTCCTGACCCGGACCTGGACCAAGATGTTCCCCCTGGGCAAGGAGCCCAACTACGAGCCGACCCCCGACCAGAGCCTGGCGGCCCTCGCCAAGGCCCAGGGCAAGACCCCGGCCGAGGTGGCCTACGACCTCCTGCTCGAGGACGAGGGCGAGGCGCTGCTCTACTTCCCGGTCTTCAACTACTCCTACGGGAACATGGAGCCGATCCGCGAGCAGCTGCTCAACGACAACACGATCCTGGGCCTCGGCGACGGCGGCGCCCACTGCGGCGCGATCCAGGACGCGAGCATCACGACCTACCTCATGACCCACTGGGTCCAGGGCCGGACCCGCGGCGATCGCCTCCCCCTGGAGCGCGTGATCAAGAAGCAGACCTACGACACGGCCGAGTTCTTCGGCTTCCACGACCGCGGCCGGCTCCTGCCAGGCCTGCGCGCCGACCTGAACCTGATCGACCTCGAGCGGCTGCACCTCGACGCCCCGCGCGTCGTCCACGACCTGCCCGCTGGCGGCCGCCGCCTGATCCAGGAGGTCCAGGGCTACAGCGCGACCTTCGTCGGCGGCGTGCAGGTCTACGCCGAGGGCGAGACCACCGGCGAGCTGCCCGGCAAGCTCGTCCGCGGCGCGCAGCACCCCGTCGCCCGCGTCAGCTAGCGACCGCCAAGTCGACCCGAGCGGACGCCCCGTCGTGGACGACGGGGCGTCTGCGCTTGTGCGACGCGGGCTTGGCGCTGACAGAGTCGCAGCTGCATGGGAGGGGAGCGGGCTCGCCTGCCCCGCTTCGCCGGATGTCGGGCGCCTAGCTCGCTCGGCTTGCGTGGGTCGAAGGAGCTGGTCAGACTCGGCGAGTGTTCTATGAGTCACGACGTTCTGAACCTCGTCTGGGAGGTCGCTGGGGGGCCGTCGCGAAGGCCTTCTACGCCGGGGAGCTGCGGCGGGCCCACGACGCCGCGGCGGGGCTCGAGCCGGGGAAGGACCCGGAGGTCCTGCTGCTCCGGCTCGACCTGCACCGCGCCGCGGGGAGGGAGGACCTCTACCAGCAGCTGATCGAGGCCGAGGGGCCAGGGGCCTCCGATCCGCGCGTGCAGCTGATGTGGGTCCGCGCGCTCTGTCAGCGCGCTCGGGTCCTGGCTGCACTGCGTCGCCTGGACGAGCTCGAGCCCGAGCTCGATCACGAGTGGAGCCCCCTCGCCCGCAGCCTGCGCGTCTCGGCGCTGGCCCAGATCTCCCGCGAGCGGCCCGCCCGTGAGCTGCTGGATGAGTGCTCCGAGGGGGCCGACCCCTTCGTCGACTACGAGCTCGCCTACGCGCTCCTGACGCTGCGCGACTGGGCTGCGGCGCTCGAGCGCTTCGCGCGGGTCCGCGAGGCCTGCCCGCGCTGGGCGCGACCTTGGGTGTTCAGCTACCGCTGCCTGAGCGCGCTCGCCCGTCACGAGGAGGCGCGCGAGCGCCTGGACCAGGCGCGAGCGCTGCTCCCCGAGGACGAAATGCTCGCCGTGATCGAGCTCGGCGAGCTCTACGCGCGCAAGGACATGGGGACTCTGCTCGCGCGCCTCGACGAGCGGGTCGCCCAGCCGATCTTCGCGGTCGACGAGGAGCTCGGCGAGCGGATCCGGCTCGCAGAGCGCGGGCTGCGCGTGCGAGCCCTGTGGGGCGCCGGGCGCCGGGAAGAGGCGATCGAGGGGGCCCAGGCGCTCGACGAGGACTACGCCGCCCGCTGGGAGGCGGCTCGCGCAGAGCCCGGCGCCGCAGGCGAGGCAGGCCAGCTCGACGAGGCGCCCGAGCCCCTCGCGCCGCGGCTGCGCAGCGCGGCCGCGGGTGAGGCGGGGCGGAGCCTCGCGGTCCAGCCCCTGGTGCAGCACAAGAACATGTGCGTCGCGACCTCGGTCGCGATGCTCCTCCGCCACGCCGGCGTCGCCGCCGACCCGGCTGAGCTCTATCGCGAAATGGGCGGCAGCGTCGGCGTCGCCAACTGGCAGCTCGACCGCTGGCTCGAGCAGC
>CALDQK010001324.1 GCA_937911525.1 uncultured bacterium | reverse complement strand
CGCGACCTTGCTGGGCGTCGAGCCGCGGATCCGGGCCGCCGTGATCGCGCTCGGGGGAGCGCGCCTCGACGAGATCGTGCTCGAGAGCGTCGAGAAGGACGCGCGCGAATACGTGCGCGAGCGGCTGCGCCGCGCCGGCGGGACCCGCGCCCAGCTCCAGGCCCAGCTCGCGGCCGCCTTGACCTGCGGCCCCGAGGCCCTGGCTCCGTATAGCAGCGCCGAGGTGCTCCAGGTCCTGGCCCGGCGCGACCGCTCGGTGCCCTACGCCAACCAGCGCGCGCTGTGGGAGGCCCTCGGGCGACCCGAGCGGATCGAGCTACCGACCGGGCATCTCAGCAGCGGCCTCTACGGCCCCTGGCTCTTCGACGCCTGCCTCGACTGGCTCGAGGCTCGCCTGCGGCGCTGAGCCCGGCGTCGCGGAGGAGGCCGGGAGCTCCGCCCGCAGCCAGGTCACGACCTGATCGTGGACCTCCTTGTCGTAGAGGATCCCGGTGTGCCCGAGCGCGGCGGGGTGCAGCACGTCCTCGCCCAGGCCGTCGCCGAGGACCGTGCTCCAGGGCGGGCTGACGATGTTGTCGTGCGCCGAGATCAGCGTGTGGATCGGCACGTCGGCCCCCCGCTCATGGGGCGGGTGGGCGCGCATGAACTCGCTGTCGAGGCGCATGTCGCGCGCGGACTGACCCAGCCCCAGGCGCGCGAGGTGCGTCCCGCGGTGGGGCGAGGCCAGGGTCACGACCGAGCCCAGCCCGTGGTCGGCGTGGGCGATCGCGTAGGCCCGCCCGATCACGCCGCCCATGCTGTGGCCGACGTAGCCGATCCGCTCGTAGCCCGAGGCGGCCCGGATCGCGAGGACCGCCTCGCGCACGTGGGCCACGTTCTCGACGATCGAGCGCAGGGTCGAGGGCAGGTCGATCAGGACCGGCTGGAAGCCCTCGCGCCGGAGCGTCCGCCCCAGCGCCAGCATCACGGCCCCGTTCTCCACGTAGCCGCCCACGAGCAGCACGGGCGGGCCGCCCTCGGGGGTGGGCTCGGGGAAGCGGAAGGGGCGCACCTGGTGCCAGGCCTGGAGCGTGAAGGCCACCGTCTGCCACAGCCCCTCGCGCGCCAGACCGTGGGCGCGGCCCGTGGGGCCGTTGCGCGTGTAGGGCAGGAACACCCGCTCCTGGAAGGGGTCGAGGCGCCGCCCCTCGGGGCGCTCGTCCATGCGCCGCGCGAGGTGCATGTTGAGCCACACGCCGATGGTCACCCCCAGCAGGATCAACAAGGGCGCGGACACGATCAGGACCCAGAGCGGAACGCTCACTTCCTGAGCTTCGCCAAGGAGCACGGGCCTGGCAACGTCGAAAGTCACCAAGGCGCACCCATCGGCTAGGCTCTTCGGCATGAGCAAGACGCCGCGCGACACGACCAACCCGGGCTTCTCCCGGGTCCCGCCCCCCCGCGAGCTCCCCGGCTTCGACCCCAGCAACTCGCCCCTCTCGCGGGGCGGCGAGCGCGACTCGGCGCAGCCGACCCCCGCCGACTCGGCCCTGCGCGGGCTCGAGTCCCCCCAGGACGCCGAGCGCCCCCGCGTCATGTTCCGCGTCCGTCGCGAGGGCTGGGTCTCTCGCCGCGCCCAGGCCCGCAGCCGCTTCAGCGGCGTCGTGCGCGAGAGCAGCGCCAGCAACCGCGTCCTCGACGGCCTGCGCAGCCGCGGCGGCCTGCTGGAGCGCTCGCGCAAGCGCGCCCGCCGCGGGCGCCTCAACCTGCGCAAGACCCGCTAGCCGGACCTGCCGTGGCGGACCTCGGCGAGCGCTGGCCCGAGAACGCCCCCGGGCGCTACTTCGTCGACCGCGAGTGCATCGACTGCGACCTGTGCCGCACCACCGCGCCCGACAACTTCGAGCGCTCGGAGCTGGGCTACTCCTACGTCGCTCGCCAGCCCGCGAACGCTCAGGAGGAGAGCGACTGCGCCGAGGCCCGCGCAGGCTGCCCCGTCGAGGCGATTGGGGACGTCGCAGAGGGCTGATTCCGCTCAACCACCGCAAGGGGTTGCGTCATCCCGCTCCTCTCCTCACACTATTGGCCCCCGCTGCTCCGCCCTGGAGCCGGAGAGGAGCTGAGCTGTGAGCCACGATCCTCGAACCCCTGGCCGCGCCGCCCCCGTGGGCGCCGCGCTCGCCCAGCACGACCTGCTGCGCCGCTTGCGCGCGCTGGGTCTCTCGGCCGAGGCCGAGCCCCGCGTGCTGCGCTTCCTGCAGCGCGAGCTGGAGCAAGCCCTCGAGCGCGCCAACGACCAGCGCTGGACCGCTGAGGAGATCAGCGACGCCGGCGGCGACGAGGCCCTCCTCGAGGGCCTGCGCAACCTACGCCGGGACCAGCGGCGGGCCGCCGCCCTGCGCGAGGCCGGACTCGCGCAGCTCTCGCCCTCCGAGCTCGAGGCCGTGCTCAACGCGGCCCAGAGGAGCTAAGCCATGGCCTTCTTGCAGTTCCTGAACGGCACGCGCGACCAGCAATACGAAGAGCTCCACGCGACGGCCAGCAACTTCCTGGGCGCGGCGGCCGAGGGCAACCAGATCCAGCTCGAGGATCCGGGGATCTCGCCCCAGCACTGCCAGATCTACCCCTCGGACGGGAAGTACTGGCTCAAGGACCTCGGCCACGGCTCGACCGTGATCAAGATGCGGCGGATCGGCCCCAACAACCCGCCCGACACGGTGCCCCTCGAGCCCGGCACGGTGTTCATCCTCGGCCAGACCTACGTCAAGTTCTGGGCCGAGAAGCCGGCGGGCGGCGCGGGCGGCGGCGGCGGAGCCGACCCCGCGGCGCTCGCGGCGGCCCAGGAGCAGGTCAGCAAGCTGGAGGCGGAGCTCGAGGCGGCCAGGGCGAGCGAGGGCCAGGCCGGCGAGCTCCAGCAGCAGCTCGACGCCGCCAAGCAGGAGGCCGAGGAGGCCCAGCAGCGGGCGCAGTCCCTCGAGGAGCAGCTCGAGGCCGCCAAGCAAGAGGCCAGCGAGACCAAGCAGGAGCTCGCGGCCGCCCAGGGCGAGCTGGCCGAGGCCAAGCAGGCGGCTGAGCAGGCCCAGCAGGAGGCCGAGCAGGCCGTCGAGCAGGCCAAGCAGGAGGCCGAGCAGGCCGTCGAGCAAGCCAAGCAGGAGGCCGAGCGGGCCGTCGAGGAGGCCAAGCAGGCCGCCGAGGCGGAGCGGGCCGAGTCCGAGTCCGCGCTGGACGCGGCCCGCGCCGCGCTGAGCGGGCTGCAGGCCTACTCCGAGGTCCGCCAGCGCGACTCGCTGCGGAGCGCGCTCG
>CALDQK010001323.1 GCA_937911525.1 uncultured bacterium | reverse complement strand
CGCCGCCCACGATCAGGGTCACGCCGGCGGGGACCCCGAGGCCGGTGACCTCGCCCGCGTGGGGGGCGCGGAGGGTCACGCGCAGCTCGGGCGGCGCGACGAAGGGCAGCGCGCCCTCGCCGAGGGGGCGCTCGTCGACCCCCGAGCGGCGCGGGAGGAGCGCGCCCTCGGCCACGAAGGCCACCAGCCCGCGCGGCGCGAGCTGGGCGCGCAGGGCCTGGGCGTCGTCGACGGTCTCGAGGTGGCGGCGGAGGGCGGCGAGGTCGAGCTCCTCGGCGCTGAGGCAGCCGAGCGCGCGGGGGAGGTCCCCGGTCAAGAGCTCGGCGGCGGCGCGGCCCATGACGCGGCGGCCGCGCGCGGGCAGGCCGAGCGTGAAGCGGGCCTCGACCTCGCCGTCTTCGAACACCACCAGGCTGGTCCGCTCGAGCACCTGCTGGCCGGGCTCGAGCACGCTCAGCTCGCCGCCGCGTCCGCTGCCGCGCCGGCTGGAGGCGCGGCCGAAGCGCGCGTGCAGGGCGCGGTTGAGGAAGTCGGCGGCGGCCACGCAGCGCGCGGGCGTCTGGCGGGCCCACTCGGGCAGGCCGGCGTCGGGCAGGAGCGCGCGCAGGCGCGAGGGCGCGGCGAAGGGGTCGCCCTGGACGTGGTCGATCCAGAGCTCGAGGCCCTGGCCGCGGTAGCCGCCGGCGAGCGACTTGTAGGCCTTGTAGCCGCGCCCCTCGAGACCGCGGGCGCGCTCGGCGAGCTGCTGCAGCGTGGAGAGGCTCACTTGACCTTGCGCGCCAGCTCGAGCATCAGGGCCAGGTCGAGGAAGAGGGTGCGGTAGTTGGAGAAGAAGACCCCCTGACCCGGGCGGAGGGGCAGGGCCAGTCCGGCCCGGATCGGCTTCTTCTCGAGCAGCGTCCCGTTCTTGGAGCCGAGGTCGACGATCGACCAGCCGCGCTCGCCGTGGAGGATCCGCGCGTGCGCCTTGCTGACGCCGAGCTCGGGCAGGACCAGGTCCGCGTGCTCGGCCGAGCGGCCGAGGGTCACGCCCTCGGAGCTCGGCACGACCACGTGCAGGCGGGCCTCGCCGACGCGACGGCTGCGGCGCAGGCGGAGGATCCGCGAGGCAGAGATCGTGCGCGTCGCGTCGATCGGCAGCTCCGCGCTCAGCTCCTCGGCGATCACGTCCTGGGCTCGCTGGACCTCGAGCGGCACCTGGAGCAAGAAGGCGCTGGGGGAGAGGTCGGGGGTGACCGTCGGGTCGCGCAGGAAGGGCAGCACGTCGCGCAGGCGTCGCCCCGCCGGCGTCGGCTCGAGCAGGGCGTCGAGCTCGGGGGGCGCCTCGCTGCCCGACCCGATCAGGCGGTAGGTGTCCTCGGGGTCGAGGAACATGGCGCGGTAGCTGGAGAAGCGCAGCACGTTGCCGCTGCGCAGCGGCAGGGTCGCGCCCGCGGGCATGCGGCGCCCCTCGATATAGGTCCCGTTGACCGCCTCGAGGTCGCGCACCCGCCAGCGACCGGAGCGGTCGCGCAGGAGCTCGGCGTGGCGCTTGGAGACCGTCTTGGAGTCGAGGCGGACGTCGACGTCGTTGGCGCGGCCCACCCGCAGGGCCGCGTGCTCGGAGCGAGGCGCGAGGTAGAACACGCGCGCGTCGCCGAGGTCGGCTGCCGACAGCTTGGCCAGCCGCTGCTCCACGAACTCGCGCCGGTTCTGCATGCTCGGGCCGAGCAGGTTCAGCTCGCCGAGTTGACTGGGGAGCTCGAGCAGGAAGGGCGAGGGGTTGGCAGCCAGGAAGCTGGTCCGCGGGATCGAGCCCAGCACGCCGACCAGGCTGGCCCAGTCCAGGCCAACGGCAGGCAACAGGAGCGAGGCGGCGAGGGACTCGCCGGTTGGAGGTGAAGTGTCCGATCCCACTTCCCCCAGTGTGCTCGTTCTGACCCGCTGAGTCGAGGAGATGCGGCGAGATCGTGGCGGGAGCTAGCGGCCCTCGATCAGCCACAGGTCGGTCGGCCCGCCCGAGTCCTGCGCCACCAGCAGCCAGCGGCCGTCGGGGGAGGCGTCGAGCCAGGCGTAGCCGCGCTGGTCGTCGAGCTGGACCTCGAGCTCCTGGCCGTCGCTCAGGCGCCAGCAGCGGAGGTCTCCGGCGCTCTGGAGCACCACGCCGCCGGCCGAGGGGTCGACCTGCCAGGCGTTCTTCCCGCGGCTGCAGGCGTAGAGGCGTCCGCCCGCGAAGGCCAGGCCGCGCACGCCGCCGCGGCAGGCGGGGGCCAGGTCGAGGAAGGGGGAGGGCTGAAAGGGGATCCCGCTGCCGACGAGGACCTGAGGGTCGTCGAGGAAGGCCTCGGTCTGGAGCAGGAGCACGCGGCCCATGAGGGTCCCGACCGCGCAGCGCTTCCCGTCGGGGGAGAAGGCGAGGTAGGAGCCCGAGCCGACCAGGAGTCGGCGCCCGAGCGGGCGCTTGCTCTCGTAGTCGAACAGGAACACGGCGGGCTGCTGGTCCGCGCCGCGGTCGATATGTCCGAAGTTGGTCGCGGCCAGGAAGCGGTGGTCGCGGCTGACCGCGATCGCCGAGGCCGCCGCGGGCAGGCGCGGGAAGAGGCGCGGACCCTCAGGGCGGCCGACCTCGACCAGCTCGCCGCCCGGGCCGCCCACGACGACGCGCGTGGTGCCGGGGACGACGCAGAGCGAGGAGGTCTCGTGCGGCAGCTCGTGGACCACGGGGCCGCGCTCGGGGGCGGAGGGGCGGAAGGCGAAGGCGATCCGGCTCAGGGGCACCGGCGCGCCCTCGGCGTCCTGGGGCTGGCTCACGTCCCAGGAGAGCTGACGCTCGCCGCGCTCGAGGCTCCACAGCTCGAGCGGGCGCGGCGGCGGCCCGGCGGGGATCAGGATCGCGCGCGGCGGGTCGCCGGCGCCGATCAGGCGGCCCCACAGGGAGGGCCGGAGGCGGCGGAAGGGGTCGCGCGCGGCGCGGCGCGCCAGGTCCTCGCGCACGCGCTCGGCCTGCTCGGGGAGCTGCGCGCCGTAGCGCTCGAGCCAGGCGCGGGCGAGGCGGTAGCGCTCGGGCAGCTCCTCGGCGCGGCGCAGCTCGCGCAGGGCGGCGCGGGCGGCGCGCGAGGAGTCGGAGTCCGCGGCGGAGGGCGCGGCGCTCGAGTCCGGCGCGGGGCCCGACTCGCGCAGCTGGGCGTAGCGGAGGGCGACGCCCGCCAGGCCCGCCGAGGCCGAGAGGAGGAACGCCGCGCCGGTCACGCCCCAGGCCACCCGGCGGCGCCGCGCGCTGGGGCCGGGCTCCTCGAGCACCTCGCGCAGGGCGAGGGCCAGCGCCTCGGCGTCGGCGTAGCGCTCCTCGGGCTTGCGGGCGGTGGCCTTGGCGACGACCGCGTCCAGTCGCGCGGGGAGCCCCGGGTTGAGCTCGCTGGGCGGCTGGAGCCGGCCCTCCAGGATCCGGCCCATCAGCTCCGAGAAGGTGCCGCTGACCTCGATCGCCGGCTCGCCGGTCAGGAGCTCGAACAGGATCAGGCCGAGGGCGTAGACGTCGGCCCGAGACGGCGGCGCCCTTACCGGCGACCTGCTCGGGGGCCATGTAGCCGAGGGTCCCGACCATGGCCCCGGTGCGCGTCAGGCGCTCGTCGTCGGCGGCGATCGCGAGGCCGAAGTCGACGACGACCGGCAGGTCGGCCTCGTTGATCATCACGTTCTGCGGCTTGAGGTCGCGGTGCACGATCCCGACCCGGTGCAGGGCCGCGACGCCCGTGCAGAGCTGACGCAGCAGCTCGAGGGCCCGCCGCCAGGGGAGCGCGCCCTGGCGGACGAGCAGCTCCTCGAGGGTCTGACCGGCGACGAGCTCCATGGCGTAGTAGCAGCGCCCCTCGACCTGGCCCGAGTCGTGGATCACGACCACGTGCGGGTCGCGGACCGCCGCGAGGTGCTCGACCTCCCGCTCGAAGCGCCGCTGGGCGCGCGGCTCGAGCCGGTCGAGGACCTTGACCGCGCGCTCGACCCCCAGCTCGAGGTGGCGCGCGCGGTAGACCTCGCCCATGCCCCCCTTCCCGATCGACTCGAGGAGCTCGTAGGGCCCTAGCCGTTGCGGGGACCGGCGCTGCACGGCGGGGATCCTAGTTGAGGAAGGGGAGGAGCTGTCGCTGAGAGCGGCCGCTCCCTCTAGACCACGATTGAAGAAAGAAAGCAGGAGCATAGGAAGGCAGGAAAGGGCAGCCTTCCTGCATTCATCGCTTCCTGTTTTCCTTCTTCAATCGAACGCAAAGGAGCTGTCGCAGTCCGCGACAGCTCCTCTTGCTTGGGCACGGTGCTTTCGCCAGTTCCTAGGCGGCGCGGGCGATCGTCTGCTCGGCGGGCGCCTTGACGTTGGCCTTCTCGACGAAGTTGGCGATCGAGGTCCGGTGCGCGGCGGGGACCTGGTCGCCCGGGACGATGTGCAGGATCTGCGCGCCGAAGCGCTCGCGGATCCGGGTCTCGTCGACCGCGCAGATCCCGCCGTGGCGGGGGCAGACGGGCTTGCTGACTTCGATCTCGCGGCAGGCGGGCATGGGCAGGGCGTCCTTGCCGCCGAGGACCCGCTTGCGGCGGCGGTCGCGCTGGGCGCCGCGGAGGGCCTCGAGCCAGGTCTCACCGACCGGGCGCTCGCTCACGCTCGCGGCGCCAGGGCTGCGCCAGCGGGTCGAGGCCATGCGGGCCATGTCGTAGCCGACGAGGTCCGTGAAGCGGCGGCTCTCCTCGAGCAGCGCGCCGCGCACGATCTGGGCCGCCGACTCGCGCGAGGCGATCTGGACGCGGGCGCCGTAGATCCCCGCGCCCTGGCAGGCGGAGCGGATCGCTTGGACCAGGGCCGCGCTCGCCTGCTCACCCACCTCGCCCGTGGGCAGCTCGCTCCAGGGCAGGCGCGCGAACATGTGCATGCCG
>CALDQK010001322.1 GCA_937911525.1 uncultured bacterium | reverse complement strand
CGAGGACTCGCCCCGCAGCGTCGCGCGCCCCGCCGCCCGTCCAGTCGAGCCACGAGATCCGGTTGTCCTGGCAGTAGGCGTTGTTGTTGCCGCCCTGACTGCGCGAGAGCTCGTCGCCCATGTTGAGCATCGGGACGCCCTGAGCGAGCGCCAGGGTCGCGACCATGGCCCGCTTGGCGCGCGCGCGACGCGCCCGCACGTCGGGGTCGTCGCTCGGGCCCTCGGGGCCGCCCCAGGTCCCGCTGTAGTTGGGCTCGTGCCCGTCGCGGTTGCTCTCGCCGTTGGCGTGGTTGTGCTTGTGCTCGTAGCTGACGATGTCCTCGAGCGTGAAGCCGTCGTGGCAGGCCAGGTAGTTGACCGAGCCCAGCGGTCCCCGCTCCAGGAAGTGATCGTCGCTGCCCGTCAGGCGCCGGCCGAGGTCCGGCAGCTGACCCGCGTCGCCGAGCCAGAAGCGGCGGACCGTGTCGCGGAACTCGCCGTTCCACTCGGCGTAGCCGCGGGGAAACTTGCCCAGGCGGTAGCCGCCGTAGCCGAGGTCCCAGGGCTCGGCGATCAGCTTCACCTGCCGCAGGACCGGGTCCTGGCGCAGGGCCGCCCACACGGGCGCGATCGGGGGGCCAGCGCTCTCGAGCCTCGCCAGGGCCGGCGCGAGGTCGAAGCGGAAGCCGTCGACGTGATACTCCTCGACCCACAGCCGGAGGCTGTCCATCACGAGGCGCAGCACGAAGGGGTGGCGCAGGTCGAGGGTGTTGCCGCAGCCGGTGTAGTCCTCCAGGCGCCCGTCAGCGCGCCGACGGTAGTAGCGAGGATCCAAGCCGGTGAAGCACCAGGTTGGGTGACCCGGGCCGCCCTCCGGGGTGTGGTTGTAGACCACGTCGAGGATCACCTCGATCCCCGCCTTGTGCAGCTGCTTGATCGCGTGCTTGAGGTCGAGCACGCTCCCGAGCGCGTCGCCTCCCACCCCGTAGGGAGCGTGGGGCGCGAAGAACCCGATCGAGGCGTAGCCCCAGTAGTTGGTCAGCCCGCGCTCGGCGAGGAAGGGCTCCTTGGGGCGCGCGTGGACCGGCAAGAGCTCCAAGGCCGTGACCCCGAGCGACTTCAGGTGCGCGATCACCGGCTCCGAGCCGAGCGCGCGATAGCTCCCGCGCAGGTCAGGGGGGAGGTCGGGGTGCAGCACGGTCAGGCCCTTGGGGTGGGCCTCGTAGATCAGCGTGTCCTCCCAAGGCACCCGCGGGTGGAGGTCACCCTCCCAGTCGAAGCTCGGGTCGACGACCAGGCTGCGCGGCACGAGGTGCGCGTTGTCCCGCGGGTCCGGCAGCTCCTCCGCCGTCCAGCTGCAGAGCTCGGGCCCGACCTCACCCTCGCCGCTGATCGCGCGCGCGTAGGGGTCGAGCAGGAGCTTGCGCGGGTTGAAGAACAGTCCCACGCCAGGATCCCAGGGCCCGTAGGCCCGATAGCCGTAGGCCTGCCCCGCGTGCACCTCGACCTGGCCGTGCCAGGTGCCGTCGCTCCAACCAGGCATGTCGAGGCGGGTCTCGTTCCCCGCCTGGTCGAAGAGGCAGAGCTCGAGCCGCTCCGCCAGCGGCGCGAAGAGGGCGAAGTTGACCCTCCCGCCGCCAGGCAGCAGGGTCGCGCCGAGCGGCTCGGGAGAGCCGGGTCGAATCTCAGGCATGCGGGCCGGTGACCGCTCTATCTAGGCGTGGAAGCTGCGGACGGCGTCGATCACGCGCTGGCGCCGCTCGGCGCCCAGCTCGGGATACATAGGCAGCGAGAGGACCTCGCTGCTGAGCTGCTCCGCGACGGGCAGGTCCCCCTCGCCGTAGCCGTAGTCCTTGAAGCAGTCCTGCAGGTGGAGCGGGAGGGGGTAGTAGATCCCCGATCCGATCCCGTGCTGGTCGAGGTGCGCGCGCAGCTCGTCGCGGCGGGGGTGCTGCGCAGCGTGTAGAGGTGGTAGATCGCCTCGACGCCGTCCGCGGGTCGCGCCAGGGGCGTCAGGCCCTCGAGGCCCTCGAAGGCGTCGTCGTAGGCCGCGGCGTGCTCCCGCCGCGACGCGTTCCAGGCGTCGAGGTGGGGCAGCTTGACCCGCAGCAGGGCGGCCTGCAGCTCGTCCAGGCGACTGTTCCAGCCCACCTCGCGGTGGTAGTAGCGCTTGCCGCCCGGGGCCATCCCGTGCACGCGCAGCGAGCGCAGCCGCTCGGCCAGCTCGTCGTCCCGGGTGGTCAGCATGCCGCCGTCGCCGGCGCCGCCGAGGTTCTTGGTCGGGTAGAAGCTGAAGCAAGCCACGCGGCCCCAGGCGCCGCAGCGCTGCCCGTTGAGCCCGGCGCCCATGGACTGAGCGGCGTCCTCGATGATGCTCAGCCCGTTCTCGCAGGCCAGCGCCTCCAGCTGGTCGTAGCGGCAGGGGCGACCGAAGAGGTCGACGGTGATCAGGGTCGTGACCCGCTTGCCCGAGCGCGGCGAGATCAGCTTGCCCTCCGAGTCCTTGCTGCAGCTCGCGAGGTATTCCTTCAGCTTGGCCGGGTCGAGGTTCATGGTCTCGGCCTCGACGTCCACGAACTCGACCGTCGCGCCCAGGCGGGCCGGCGCGCCGACCGTCGCGAAGAAGCTCTGCGGCGTGGTGACCACGACCTGGCTGTCGTCCACGTCGAGGGCTCGCAGCGCCAGGAGCAGCGCGTCGCTGCCCGAGGCGCAGCCGATCGCGTGGGGCGCGCCGGTGTATTCGGCCACCTCCTGCTCGAGGGCCTTGCCCTCGGGGCCCAGCACGAACTGCTGAGTGGTGATCACCCGCTTGGCGGCGGCGAGGAGCTCCTCCTCGAGGGCCTCGTGGCAGGGGGCGAGGTCGAGCAAATTCACGCGGTCGCTGGTCGTCGTCATGGGCAGAAAGCTACGCCCGAGCGGGGCCGCTTTCAACGCGTGAGGGGGGAAAGAGAGCTACTCCTTGGCCTCCTCCGCGTAATGGTCCAGGCGCCGGTAGAGGGTCTTGCGATCCAGGCCCAGGATCCGCGCCGCGCGGGCCTTGTTCCCGCCGACGGCCGCCAGGACGCGCTCGATGTGCCGCCGCTCGAGCTCCTGCAGCGAGAGCATCACCTCCGGCGAGTCGAGCTCGCCGCCCCTGTCCGCCAAAGCCGCCTCGCCAGCGCGCCCCGAGTAGTTGCGCAGCTTGGGCGGGAGGTCCTCGACGATGATCCGGTCGTGGTCGGTCAAGGCGACGGCGCGCTCGACGGTGTTGCTCAACTCGCGCACGTTGCCCGGCCAGTCGTAGTCGAGCAGCCGCCGCGCGGCTTCGCTCGAGAAGCCCTCGACCGCCTTGTGACTCTCGCCCGCGAAGCGCTCCAGGAAGTGCTGAGCCAGCAGGAGCACGTCGTTGCCGCGCTCGCGCAGGGGCGGAATCGAGACGTGGACCACGTTGATCCGATAGAAGAGGTCCTCGCGGAACTCCCCCGCCTGCACGGCCTGCTCGAGGTCGTGGTGGGTCGCGCTGAGCAGGCGCACGTCGACCTCGACCTCCCGGTCGCTCCCGACCGGGCGCACCCGCTGCTCCTGCAGCACGCGCAGCAGCTTGGCCTGCAGGCCGAGGGGCATGTCCCCCACCTCGTCCAGGAAGAGCGTCCCTCCGCTGGCGTGCTGGAACAGGCCCGCCCGTGAAGCGGCGGCGCTGGTGAAGGCCCCCCGGGCGTGGCCGAAGAGCTCGCTCTCGAGCAAGGCCTCCGGCACCGCCGCGCAGTTGAGCGCCACGAAGGGGCCCTTGGCGCGCTCGCTGTGCTCATGGATCGCGCGCGCGGCCAGCTCCTTGCCGGTCCCCGTGTCGCCCGTGATCAGCACGTTGGCGTTGCTGCGCGCCACCCGCTCCAAGAGCTGGCAGAGCTCACGCACGACCTGGCTCTTGCCGAGGATCCGCCCGAAGGGCCGCGCCTCCTCGCCGACCCGATCGCGCAGCCGCGAGACCTCCTCGATCAGGCGCACGTGGTCCAGGACCCGCTCCAGGGTCAGGACCAGCGCCTCGGGCTTGAAGGGCTTGGCGAGGAAGTCCGCCGCGCCGGCGCGCATCGCGGCCACGGCCGAGTCCAGGCTCCCGAAGGCCGTCATGACGACCACCGGCAGGTTGGGGTAGTTGGTGATGATCCGCTCGCAGAGCTGGATCCCGTCCAGGCCCTTCATCCGGAGGTCGGTGACCACCGCCGCGAAGTCGTGCGCGGCCAGCTCCTCCAGCGCGCTCTCGGCGGAGCGGCTGGTAGAGACCTCGTAGCCGCGCCGCGGCAGCGCCGCCGCCAGCATGGCGCCCATCTCCGCGTCGTCGTCGACGATCAGCACGTGGGGTTCGCTCAAGAAACCTCCTCTTGGGGCAAGAAGATCGTGAAGCGCGCCCCGCTCCCGGGCTCGCTCTCGACCGTGATCCAGCCGCGGTGGTCGCTCACGATCCCGTGGGTCACCGCGAGCCCGAGCCCGGTGCCCTTGCCGACGTCCTTGGTCGTAAAGAAGGGCTCGAACACCCGCTCCTGCAGCTCCGGCTCGACCCCCGGCCCCTGGTCCTCGATCGAGATCGCGCAGCAACGGCGCAGGCGCGCGCTGTCGCGCGGGGCGGCCTCACGCTCGCGCAGCGAGAGCTTGAGCGTGCCGCCCCCCTCCATGGCCTCGATCCCGTTCACGCTCAGGTTCGTGAGCGCCTGGCGCAGCTGCTCGGCGTCGCCGAGCAGGTCCGCGCCGCAGGGCTCGAGGTCGAGCTCGATCTCGACCTCCTTGCGGCGCGCCATTCCCTCGAGCAGATGCGCGACGTCCTCGGCGAGAGCGGTCAGGTCGACCGGCTCGACCCGCGGCGGCCCGCGACGGGCGAAGTCGAGCAGCTGCCGAATGATCCCCGACATCCGCTCCGACTGCTGGACCACGATCTGGGCCGCCTCGGCCAGGTCCGCCGGGCAGCGCTCGTCCTCGGCGATCTGCAGCCCCCGCCCGAGCACCACGTTGAGGGGGGTGCCCAGCTCGTGCGCCAAGCCCGAGGAGAGCTTGCCGACCGTGGCCAGCCGCTCGGCGTGACGCAGCTGGTCCTCGGCCTCGCGCCGCTGCTCGGTCTCGACCCGCAGCTGCTCGCACATTTCGTTCATGGCCGCGGCGAGCTGGCCGATCTCGTCGCGCTGGCTGAGCAGGACCGGACCGCTCAGGTCGCCCTGACCGACGCGGTGGGCCTTCTCGATCAGGCGCTCGATCGGGCGCCCCACGACGCGGACCCCGATCAGGAAGGCCGAGCCCCCCGAGATCAAGATCAGGAGCACGGTCGCGAAGCCGATCCGGACCAGGCTCTTGCGAATGTAGGCGTCCTCGCGCTCGAGCGACTCGCGCACCTCGAGCGCGCCGGCGAGGCCCGCGCCGCTCAGAGACAGATAGAGGCGTAGCTCGTTGGGCGCCTGCCGGCGGACCTGGACCACCTCCTGGCCAGCCGCGAGCTGCGCGCGCTCGTCGGCGCTCAGCTCCTGGGCGAGCTCCTCCTCTTCGGTCCAGCGGAACTCGAGCTTGTCGTCGTGCTGCGAGGCGTCGGCGACCAGCCGCCGCACGCCCTCGGGCCCCTCGACGCGGGACACCTCACGCAGCGCCGCCTGCAGGGTGCGCCCGATCAGGCGGGCGTCCTCGATCATGGTCGTCTCGAACATCAGGGCCTCGCGCCGCACGGTCTGCAATCCGTAGATCGTCAGCACCAGGCAGGCTCCCAGCAGGAGCAGTCCCGTCAGTCGATAGACGACCTTCACGCGTTCGCGTCTCCTCTGCGTGTCCCACGCTGCCACATGGGGCAGTGGTCCCCAAGATCTCACGCAATGCTCGTTCCAGACAGCGCGCCCGATTCAAGCCACTTGCGGCGGCACGAGGAGTGCGTTCTCCCTGGTCGACGGCCGAAGCCGTCGGAAAGGAGAACGAACGATGACGAAACCGAAAAAGCGCAGAGGAATGGGGGCCAGCCTCTGGCACTTCCTGATCGGCGCTCTGGTCAGCTTCTTCGCCGCCCCGGCGCTGCCTCACCCGAGCCAGGCGGAGTCCGCTGAGCTCGCCACCACCGAGCAGGTGAGCGAGGACGACGAGCAGGAGGCCCACCTCCGCCGCTTCCTGGCTCGCCGCCGACTCGAGCTGCGCTGAGCCGTGGTGACGCGGCTCGTGCAGAGCGTCGAGACCTGGGACCTGAGCGACATCGGTGGCGCTTGGGCTGAAGCCCAGGAACCCCAGCCCCTCCCCAGCCTGCCCGGTTACCGAATCGAGGCAGAGCTGGGGAAGGGAGCCATGTCGCATGTGTATCGCGCCTTCGACGCACGACGCGAGCTGCGCTGCGCCCTCAAGGTCGGGCGCTCGAGCGAGCCCAACGAGGTGCGCCGGGTCGTGGTCGAGGCCGAGCTCCAGGGGCAGCTCTGCCACCCCGCGATCCCACGGGTGTCTGGCCGCGGCTGCCTGGCGGACGGGCGTCCCTATCTGATTCAGACGCTGGTCCCTGGCGCCCAGAACCTCGACGAGGCAGCCCAGAACGCCCCTTGGCGCAGGCGCCTGCGCTGGCTCGCCCAGGCCGCCGAGGCGCTCGCCGCCGCCCACGACCGCTGCGTCATCCACGGCGACGTCAAGCCCGCCAACCTGCTCGTCGACGAGGGCGGGCGGCTGTTCGTGATCGACTGGGGGGTGTCTCGCCTGACCGCCTGCACGCCCTGCGAGCGCAGCGCTCCTTCGCGGACTCCTTCCCAGAGCTCGCACATGCAGGAGTGTCAGCGCTGCGTCGAGGGCACCTTGGCCTACATGCCGAGCGAACAGCTCCGCGGACGGCCGGTGCCGGCCTCCGACGTCTACGCGCTGGGAGTCGTCCTCTACGAGATCCTCTGCTCCCGCCACCCCCTGGCCCACGTCCTCGACGACGCCGACCGCACGATCCAGGCGATCCTCGACGGACGCCTCCGCCCCGTGCCCGAGGACCTCCCCGCTCCCTGCCGCGTCCTGCTGGAGCGGAGCCTCGATCTCGAGCCCAGCGCGAGGCCGACCAGCGCCCAGCTGGCTCGCGAGCTGCGGCGGGCTGCAGGCTGAGCCCTGTGAGTCAGATCACCCCAAGTGTTGCTCAGCGCCACACTCTTCAACACCCCCCCGAGCGAGTGGGGAATCCTGGGACGAAGGTCCCAGGGTTCCCCCCTCGCTAACTCCTTGCGCGGCTGGACACGCTTTGGAGTCTTCCTTGCTCGGCTAGTCGGATAGCGCGTCTTGAGCGCCAACCACCCCGAGGAACCATCCGTGAAGATCGAGACCCGCCTCGCCCCCGTCATCGCCTCTCTGTTGGGGGTCGTCTGCTTGACCGCCTGCGGCGCAGGCAACGGCACCAGCCACCTCGAAGCCGGCCACGGCGATCAAGGGACCGGCGCTCACGCGGAGAGCAGCGGACATGGACACGGCCACCGCGGTCACCTCATGGTCACGAGCCCGATCCGCAGCGACACCGTCCTGACCCGCGACTACGTCTGTCAGATCCATGCGATCCGCCGCATCGAGCTGCGCGCCCTCGAGCGCGGCTACCTCGAGGGCGTCTTCGTGGACGAGGGCAAGTCGGTCAAGGAGGGCCAGCGCATGTTTCAGGTCATGCCGATGCTCCTCCAGGCCGAGCTCGAGAAGGCCGAGGCCGAAGCCGAGGCCTCGCGCATCGAGTGGCGCAACACGCAGCTCCTGGCCAAGAAGGACGTCGTCTCGACCAACGAGCTCGCGCTGGCCAAGGCCAAGCTCGACAAGGCCAAGGCCGAGCTCTCGCTCTGCGCAGCGCACCGCAAGCTGACCACGGTTCGGGCGCCCTTCTCCGGGATCATGGGCCTGCTCGAGGTCCGGCGCGGGAGCCTGATCGAGGAGGGCGAGCTGCTGACGACCCTCTGCGACAACAGCCAAATGTGGGTCTACTTCAACGTCACCGAGTCCGAGTATCTGGCCTACCAGGCCAGCGCCGAGGCGGATCGCCCGGTCGAGGTCGAGCTCGTCCTCGCCAACGGTGAGGTCTTCGCGCACCGAGGCGTGATCTCCACGATCGAATCCGAGTTCAACAACGAGACCGGCACGATCGCCTTCCGCGCGACCTTTCCCAATCCAGAGGGCCTGCTGCGGCACGGCCAGACTGGGAACGTCCGCTTGGCGACCGACCTGCCCCAGGCGCTCCTGATCCCTCAGAAGGCGACCTTCGAGGTCCTCGACAAGAAGTATGTGTTCGTCGTCGACGAGCAGAACGTGATCCACCAGCGCTCGATCCAGATCGCGCACGAGCTCGACCACATCTACGTGGTCCAAGGCGGCCTGGCAGAAGGCGACAAGGTCCTGCTGGAGGGCCTGCGCAAGGTCGTCGACGGCGAGAAGATCCGCCCCAAGTTCGAGGACCCCGTCCACGTGTTGACGCACCTGGACCTCGAAGCGGACTGACATCCGCCCCCACTCCCCCACCGCCTAGTTCCCTCCTAACCAGAGCTGGCGCTCGTCGAGCGGCCTTCAGGGCCGCTCCCTGCGCCCAGCTCACCCAGTCGAGAGCTACCCAAGGTCATGTTCAGCCGCTTCATTCACAGACCCGTCCTCGCGATCGTCGTCTCGGTCACGCTGGTGTTCCTGGGTCTGCTGGCGATCCGCGCGCTCCCCAACAGCCAGTTCCCCAAGATCGCGCCGCCGCGCGTGATCGTGGCCATCGCCTACCCCGGCGCCAGCGCCGACGTCCTCGTCCGCTCGACCCTGATCCCGATTGAGCGCTCCATCAACGGCGTGCCCGGGATGAGGTACCTGATCTCGGACTCGACCAGCGCAGGCGAGGCCACGATCCAGGTCATCTTCGAGCTGGGCACAGACCCCAACGCGGCCGTGGTCAACGTCAAGAACCGCGTCGACCGAGTGCTCAACCGCCTCCCTCCGCTCGTCCAGCGGGAGGGCGTGATCGTGCAGCGCGTGCAGCCGAGCATGCTGATGTACGTCAACCTCTACAGCAAGGACAAGGAGGCGAATCAAAAGTTCGTCTACAACTACGCCAACGTTTACCTCCTGCCCGAGCTGAAGCGCATCCGAGGCATGGGGCGCGCGCGGATCCTGGGTCAGCGCCAGTACGCGATGCGCGTGTGGCTCAAGCCCGACCGAATGCGCGCCTACAACGTCTCGACCGAGGAGGTGCTCAAGGCGATCGACGAGCAGAGCGTGATCGGACGCCCTGGGCGAACAGGGCGCAGCTCGGGCAAGAAGGCTCAATCGCTCGAGTATGTGCTCGTCTACCGGGGGCGCTTCAACAAGCCCGAGGAATACGAAGACATCATCATTCGCGCCTACGCCGAGGGCGACTACTTACGCCTGAAGGACATCGCGAGCGTCGACCTCGAGAGCGAGTTCTACGACATCTACTCCAACCTCGACGGCCACCCCTCGGCGGCGATCGTGCTCAAGCAGAGCTACGGGAGCAACGCGAGCAAGGTGATCGAGTCGGTCAAGGCGAAGCTCGAGGAGCTGCGCCCCGGCTTCCCTCCCGGCATGGAATACAAGATCAGCTACGACGTGTCCAATTTCCTCGACGCGTCGACGGAGCAGGTCTTGCACACCCTGGTCGAAGCCTTCGTGCTGGTGGCCTGCGTGGTGTTCGTGTTCCTGGGGGACTGGCGCTCGACGCTGATCCCGACCCTGGCCGTGCCGGTCTCGCTCATCGGCGCCTTCGTGTTCATGAACCTGTTTGGGTTCACGATCAACCTGATCACGCTCTTCGCGCTGGTGCT
The DNA here is from genome assembly GCA_937911525.1 of uncultured bacterium. GTDB lineage: Bacteria > Planctomycetota > J058 > J058 > J058 > NORP233. The sequence goes on along the minus strand of CALDQK010001322.1, from coordinate 2,171 downwards.
CGCGATCGGAATCGTGGTCGACGACGCGATCGTGGTCGTCGAGGCCGTGCACGCCAAGATGGAGGCGGAGCACGTCTCGCCCTACCGGGCCGTCAAGGAGGTCCTCGGCGAGATCAGCGGCGCGATCATCGCGATCACGGTCATGATGTCAGCGGTGTTCGTGCCGGTGGCCTTCATGACGGGCCCCGTGGGCGTGTTCTACCGCCAGTTCTCGGTCACCATGGCGACCTCCATCATCCTCTCGGGCGTGGTGGCGCTGACCCTGACGCCGGTGCTGTGCGCCATGATCCTGCGCGCCCACGACGAGGGGAAGCGCACGATCCTGCAGCGCATCTTCCTGGACCCCTTCAACCGCGCGTTCGAGGCGTTCACCGGGGTCTACGCGGCGATCCTGGAGCGGATCGCGCACCGGCGCCTGCTGACCTTCGCGCTCCTGGCCGGCGTGATGTTCGGCGTCTACAAGCTCAACGAGCAGCTCCCCGCCGGCTTCATCCCCGCTGAGGACCAGGGGATCGTCTACGCGATCGTGCAGACCCCGCCCGGCGCCACCCTGGAGCGGACCAACGCCGTCTCACGCCGGCTGCAGGCGATCGCCGAGGAGATCCCCGAGATCGAGTCGGTCTCCTCGCTGGCTGGCTACGAGATCCTGACCGAGGGCCGCGGCTCCAACGCCGGCACCTGCCTGATCAACCTCAGGCACTGGTCGGAACGCCACAAGGACGTCAACGAGGTCGTCGAGGAGCTCGAGGAGCGGAGCAAGAACATCGGCGCCGTGATCGAGTTCTTTCAGCCGCCGGCGGTCCCAGGCTACGGCGCGGCGGGCGGCTTCGCTCTCCGCCTGCTCGACAAGACCAACACCACGAACTACCGCGACTTCGACAAGATCAACAAGGACTTCATGGCGGCCCTGCGCCAGCGCAAGGAGCTGACCGGCCTGTTCACCTTCTTCGCCGCCAACTACCCCCAGTACGAGCTGATCATCGACAACAAGCTCGCGATGCAGAAGGGGGTCTCGGTCGGCAAGGCGCTCGAGAACCTGGGCATCCTGATCGGCAGCACCTACGAGCAGGGCTTCATTCGCTTCGGTCGCTTCTTCAAGGTCTACACCCAGGCCGCGCCCGAATACCGCGCCCTGCCCTCGGACATCCTCGAGCTCTACGTCAAGAACGAGGCCGGGGAGATGGTGCCCTACTCGGCCTTCATGAAGCTCAAGAAGACCCAGGGGCCCAACGAGATCACCCGCTACAACCTCTACACCTCCTCGGCGATCCGAGGCACGCCGGCCAAGGGCTACACCAGCGACGAGGCGATCAAGGCGGTCCAGGAGGTCGCCGCTCAGACGCTGCCGCGCGGCTACGACATCGCCTGGGAGGGCCTCTCCTTCGACGAGGCCCGCCGCGGCAACGAGGCGCTCTGGATCTTCCTCGAGGTGCTGCTCTTCGTGTATCTGGTCCTCGCGGCCCAGTACGAGAGCTTCCTGCTGCCCTTCGCCGTGCTCTTGCCGCTGCCGGCGGGCGTGTTCGGCTCCTTCTTCCTGCTCCAGAAGATGGGCCTCGCCAACGACATCTACGCCCAGGTCGGGCTGGTGATGCTCGTCGGCCTGCTGGGTAAGAACGCGGTCCTGATCGTGGAGGTCGCCGTCCAGAGCCACCGCCACGGAATGCCGATCCGCGAGGCCGCGATCCACGGCGCCCGGACCCGCTTCCGCCCGATCCTGATGACCTCCTTCGCCTTCGTGGCCGGCCTGATCCCCCTCGTCCGCGCCCACGGGCCAGGCGCTGTGGGGAACCGCACGATCGGGGCCTCGGCCATGGGCGGGATGCTCGCCGGCACCCTGTTTGGCGTCCTGATCGTGCCTGGCCTCTACTACATCTTCGCCAGCCTCAGCGGCGGGAGGAAGCTGATCCGGGACGAGGAGGACTCGCCGCTGAGCGAGGGGCACGACGAGGTGGTCGCGGCCGAGGTGGTGAGCGGACCGGTGGCAGATCTGGAGCCCGCGCCGGTCGCGGGGCCGGGGCCGGAGCACGTGCCCGAGGAGTCCGAAGCCGAAGCTGAGGAGGCCGACTCCGACTCCGACTCCGAGGGGACCGAGACCGAGGAGACCGAGGAGACCGAGGAGACCGAGACCGAGACCGAGACCGAGACCGAGACCGAGACCGAGACCGAGACCG
>CALDQK010001321.1 GCA_937911525.1 uncultured bacterium | reverse complement strand
CTCGGCCTTCGGCGGGCCGGTCGGCTCGGGAGCCTTCGGAGTCGGCGGCTCGACCTTCGGCGCCGGCCCCGGCACCGCCCCCGGCAGCGGCGGCGCCTTCGGCACGGCCCCTGGCGCCTCGGGCTTCGGCGGCGGCTCGGCCTTCGGCTTCGGCGCTTCGCCCGGCGCCATGGGCACGCCCGTCGAGGAGGAGGACGCCGAGATCGGCCCCTACACCGTCGAGCGCGAGCTGGCGCGGGGCGGGATGGGCGTGGTCTACCTCGGCCAGAAGGAGGACGGCACCCGCGCCGCGATCAAGGTCATGCTCGGCAGCGGCGGCACGGTCAGCGAGCGCAAGCTCAAGCGCTTCACGCGCGAGATCGAGTCGACCCAGAAGCTGAGTCACCCCGGGATCGTGAAGATCCTCGATGCGGGTGAGTTCCGCGGCTACCCCTACTTCGCGATGGAATACATCGAGGGCAAGCCCCTCGATCGAATGCTCAAGGACGACCTCGACCTCGAGATCGGAATGGAGATCCTCGAGAAGATCGCGCGCGCGGTGCACTACGCCCACGAGGAGGGCGTGATCCACCGCGACCTCAAGCCGGCCAACGTGATCGTGCGCGACGACATGGAGCCGAAGCTGACCGACTTCGGCCTGGCCAAGGACCGCGACCACCAGTCGGTCCTGACCAAGACCGGCGCCGTGCTGGGCACGCCCTACTACCTCTCGCCCGAGCAGGCCAGCGGGCGCAGCAAGAGCATCGACCGCCGCGCCGACATCTACTCGCTCGGCGTGATCATGTACGAGCTCGCGACGGGGCGTCTGCCCTTCGTCGGCAACACGACGGTCGAGCTCTACAACCGGATCATTCACGACGAGCCGGTGCCGCCGAGCAAGATCAAGCCGCAGTTGACCAAGGCGCTCGAGACCGTGTGCCTCAAGGCCATGGCGAAGGAGCCCGACGACCGCTACCCCACCGCCGACGCCTTCGCCGACGACATCGCCGCGCTGCTCAGCGGCGGGCAGATCAAGGCCCGGGCCGAGGGCAAGGCGCTCAAGTGGGCCAAGCGCGTGCGCCGCCGCGGCTCGCTCCCGCTCGTCCTGGGCGGGACGGTCTTCATGCTCGCCAGCGTGCTGGGCGTGCTGGTCTACAAGTACAAGGCCCGCGAGGCCGAGCTGCACCAGACCGCGGTCAGCGACGAGCGCGAGCGGATCGAAGACCGGACCAAGCAGATCCTGGCCGAGGTGAGCGAGAAGGTCAGCCAGGGGCGCGCCGCGGTGGGCGACGGGCGGCTGACGGTTGCGCTCAAGAACGCCAACGACGGGATCGAGGCCCTCGAGAGCATTGACCAGCTCCAGGCGGACCTGAAGTACGCCAAGGAGAACGCCGAGGCCGTCAAGGCCTTCGCCGAGGAGATCGCCCCCCAGCGCAAGGAGGTCACGGCCTCGGCCTACGTCCTGCGCGCGGCCGCGACGATGGTCAACGACGAGGAGGGCGCCCTCGCTAAGGCCCAGCAGGACCTCGACAAGGTCCTCGACGAGAAGACGGGCCTGCGGCCCAAGGACGCCAAGGCCCTGATCGCCAAGGCCGAGATGCACGTCCTCAAGGGTGCGCTCGAGGACGCCGCGACCCAGTTCGAGGTGGCCGCCAAGCGGATGCCCAACTCGGTCAACGCGGCCTACGGTCTGGCGCGGGTCCAGCTGCTCCAGGAGAAGCGCGACGACGCGATCTCGAGCCTCTCGCGCGCGCTCGACCTGCTCAAGAGCGGCGCGAGCGAGCCCGCGGCCGAGCCCGCCGAGGCCGAGGAGGACGTCGAGGTCGAGGTGCTCGGCGAGAGCGAGCGCCGCTCGCTGCGCGAGCGGATCCTGGTCGACCGGGCCATGGCTCGACTCGATCAGAGCGAAGAGCTCGACGACGAGACCTACACCAAGATCATGGGTGACCTCGAGGCCGCGGCCAAGGTCAGCCCGAAGGGCTGGCGCCCCCTGGCTGGCGAGGCGCGGGTCCACACCCGCCGCGGGCTGCTCTTCACGGCGCTCGGCTGCTTCGACCCCGCCGTCGAGAAGGCCGCCAAGGTCAGCGAGGTCGCCAAGGCCGCCGCGCTCTGCGCCAAGGCCCAGGGGCTGCTCGACCTCGGCGTCCCCGAGGCCGCGGGCTCGATCGCGGAGCAGGCCGTGGCCTGTGACTCGCGCTCGCTGCTCGGCCTGGCGCTGCGCGCCGAGGCCGAGGAGCGCCTGCTCGAGCTGCGCGACGCCAAGACCCACGCCAAGTCCGTCGTGAGCCGGGCGGCCAACCGCAAGCGGCACTGGAAGGTCCACGCCCGGGCCCTGCGCGTGCTGGCGCGCCTCGAGGGCATGCGCGGCAACGTGACGACCGCGCGCAAGCGGGCCAAGGAGGCGGTCAACCTCGACGAGTACGGGACCGAGGGTCGGATCCTGCTCGCCCGCCTCGAGCTGGACCCCCACTTCGACGGTCAATACCTCGAGAGCGTCGACCGCCTGCTCAAGGACGTGGTCAAGCTGCGGACCGACTCGGCCGAGGCCAAGCTCGGCCAGGGCCTGCTGATGCTGCAGAAGTTCGCCAACGACCCCAGCCGCGCCGAGCGCAAGCTGGAGGACGCCGCGAAGCTCGACCCGGACAACCCCTGGATCCGCGCGCTCCTCGCGCAGGTCTACGTGGACGTCGCCAAGCGCAAGCCCGAGCTCGAGAAGGACCGGCTGGCGAAGGCCGCGCGCTCCTGGGGTCTGGCCTACCGCTACGAGCGCGACGTGCGGCTGGAGGCCGGGTGGGCCTACGCCGTCGGCCTGCGGCTCGAGAAGGACGCCAGCCTGCTCAAGGGCCGCGAGCGGGCCGAGAAGTTGGAGGAGGCGCTGCGCGCCTACCAGCGCGCGACCTGGATCTGCCCGACGCACACCCACGCCCTGACCGGCCTGACCTCCATCGCGCTCTTCCAGAAGGCCCACCGCCGCGCGGGGCAATACCTCAAGAAGGCCGTCGAGAGCAACCCGGACTCGATCTACGTCAACGTGCTCAACGCCTACCACCTGGCCTCGGTGCGCGGCGTGATCGAGCAGCCCAACGACGCGACCAAGGCGCTCGAGGACGCGCTCGAGAAGCGCGGCGAGACCCTGGACCTGCTCCTGCGGCAGATCTTCGTCGACCAGCTGCGCGAGGACGTCAAGGCCGGCGGCGAGTCGGAGGACCTGGCCGGGCGGATCAAGCAGATCGTGGAGCGCTTCGCCGAGCTGCGGAAGCGTGACCCCCTGGGCGAGCGGATCCTCGAGGGCGAGCTGGCGCTCTTTACCCGCCTTCAGGACCGCGCGCGCGTCGACGCCACCGATCCGGAGCGCAAGCGAATGCGCGCCTTCCAGGAGCGCCTGAAGGTGGTCGAGCAGGAGCTGATCGCGCTGCGCAAGGACCTCGAGCAGCGGGCCCAGGAGGCCGAGAAGCTGCTCGAGCGGAGCGAGCGCAAGCTGGGCCAGGAGGACGCCCTGGGCGCGGTCGAGGCCGCGGACCGGGCGGCCCGCAAGTATCCCTTCTCCGCCAAGGCCTGGTGGCAGCTCGCCTTCGCCAACGACAAGGCCGGCGACCTGTGGGCCGCCCTGGCGGCGGGGATCCAGGCGGCCTACCTCGACGACGACTACCTGAACAAGCTCTTCGCGCTGCTGCGGCGCGCGGGCAGCGAGCCCCAGGACGAGGCCCGCGACAAGATCGCGGCCTACCTGAAGAAGGTCCACGACATCTACCCGATCCACCCCGACGTGGAGCGGCTGATGGCCTCGGCCCCGCTGGTCGCCCGGGCGCTCGTGATCGAGCTCGACAGCGACGACAAGCGCAAGGCGGACTTCCGCGAGGCCGCCAAGGAGACCTTCAAGCAGCTCGAAGACATCATGAACCACGACCCCACCAACCTGCTCAGTCACGCCATGGTGGGGGCGCTGGCCTACGGCGTGCGGCGCTACGACTACGCGCTGCAGCACCTGCTCTTCCTGGCCACGGTCCGCCCCACCCTGGGCGAGGCCTACTACCTGGCGGCGGTCTCGGCGGCCCACAACCACCGCGGCAGCCGCGAGCGCAACAAGGTGCTGGCGATCCGCTGCCTGCAGGCGGCGACGCGGGCTGGCTTCGCCTGGGAGGAGATCAGCCAGGCGGAGGGCGAGCTGAACCGCCTCCGCGGCGAGAAGATCTGGGGCCACGTGGCGGACGACCCGCTCGCCCAGCAGAAGAGCAAGTAGCGCTGCTCTACTTCGATCACGCCGCGACCTCCTTCCCCAAGGCGCCGGGGGTCGCCGAGGAGGCGGCGCGCTTCCTCCGCGAAGACGCGGGCAACGCGGGCCGCGGGGGTCACGCCTTGGCCCAGCGCGCAGCCGACGCGCTCGAGCGCGCGCGCCTCGGGCTGGCGCGCCTGCTGGGCGTCGGCGACGCGCGCCGGATCGCGCTCCAGTCGGGCGCGACGACGGCGCTGAACGTGGCCCTGCGCGGCTCGCTCCGCCCCGGTCAGCGGGTGCTGGTGGGCGCGGCGGCGCACAACTCGGTCCTGCGGCCGCTGGCGGTGCTCGCGCGCGAGCGGGGCGTGATCGTGGAGGAGGTGGCCTGCGACGACGCCCTCCGCTGGGACCTGGCCGACCTCGAGCGCCAGCTCGCCGCGCCGACGGCGCTGGTGGCCCTCAGCCACGCCAGCAACGTGACCGGCGCCGTCCAGGACCTGGGCGCGATCGGGGAGCTCTGCCGGCGAGCCGGGGCGCGCCTGCTCGTGGACGCGGCCCAGACGGTGGGGGCGCTGCCCTTGGACCTCAGCGCGACCCCCGTCGACCTCCTCGCCTTCTCCGGTCACAAGGGGCTCTTGGGCCCGACCGGCAGCGGCGGCCTCTACGTGGCCTAGGGGCTCGAGCTCGAGCCGCTGATCGTGGGCGGGACGGGCTCGCGCAGCGAAGACGAGGAGCCTCCCCTCGAGCTGCCGGGAGCGCTCGAGGTCGGGACGGCCAACGCGCTGGCCTTCGCCGCGCTCCTCCCGGCCCTGCGCTGGATCGAAGCGCAGGGCGTGGCCAGCCTCCACGCTCGCTGCGCCGAGCAGGCTGCCCTCCTGCGCGCAGGGCTGGGCGAGCTCCCCGGGGTCCGGGTGTTCGGGGCGGGGGCGCCGGGTGACCTGGGGGTGATCTCCTTCGTGGTCGAGGGCTGGGAGCCCGGCGAGCTGGCCATGACCCTCGACGCCGCCGCCGGCGCCTGTCTGCGGGCGGGGCTGCACTGCGCTCCGCGGGCGCATCGCCGCCTGGGGACCCTCCCGCGCGGCACCCTGCGGGCCAGCCTGGGCCCGCTCGCTCCGCCTGGAGCCGTGGGGGAGCTGCTCGAGGTGCTGAGCGCCGTCCTCACGTAGCCCTCGGCGCGGTGACGCGTTACGGTAGCGAGACATGTCCAAGGTCGCAGGACTGATCAGCAAGGACGCCCTGGCCCAGATCTTCGCCAGGGCGAGCGAGATCAAGGACCAGGAGGGCGAACGCCAACCTGGCCGGCTCGGTCGCGCGATGCTCGACGAGCTCCTGGCCCGCGCGCGCCAGGTGCGCGCGGCCGAGGCTGCCGAGGCCCAGGCCGCGGAGCCCCAGCGCGGGGACGTCGTCGCCGCCTGGTCCTCGGGCGAGTTCGACATTCCCGACCCGGTCGAGCCGCCGCCGCTGCGCAAGTCGAAGCCCGCGCAGACCCAGCCAGAGGAGGAGCTCGAGCCAGCGGCCGAGGCGTCGCCAGAGGACTCCAGCGAGGCCGACGAGGGCCCGCGGCGGCCCGAGCAGGCCGCGCCGCCGCCCCCGACCCTCCCCCGGGCGAGCACCGCCCAGATCGCGGCCGCCGACGCGCTCTCGCCCAGCGTCGACGGGCCCAACTGGGTCGACGCCACCGCGCCCGACGACGACACGCGCACGGAGCGGCTCGATCGCTTCGACCTGCCGGCCGATGCGCCCTTCCCCAGCGAGCGGGCGCCGATCGCCGAGGACTTCACCCCCACGGCGCCCTTGCGCCAGAAGCTCGACCTCTCCTCGAGCAGCGACGAGCTGGGCGTGTTGCCCGAGGCTCCTCCGACCCACTCTCAGCCCCTGGCCTCGGCCGCTCCCTCGCTGCACCAGCTGGGGGCCTTCCTCAACGAGAGCTCGGAGGACTTCCTCAACAGCACCATGCTCGAGGACCTCGAGATCCCCGACGCGGAGGGAGGCGGGATCGGCGCGGCGCTCAGCGCGGCCAACGAGATCAGCTTCGAGGGCGACGAGGACGAGCTGGCCCGTCTGCTCGAGGAGAGCTACCGCCACTACCAGCGCGGCGTCGGGCGCAAGGTCTTCCTCCCCCGGCGCAACCAGCCGCCTCCGCCCCGGCCCGCCGCGCCCCAGACCTTCCGGCTCGGCGGCGGCCCCGGCGGAGAGCCGCCCAGCCTGAGCCTGGGGGCCCAGCCGTCCCCCCCGGCGGCGCCGCCCCCCGCGGCCGAGGTCGACCCCTTCTCGCTGGATCCCTGGACGGGCCTCCCGCCCGAGCAAGCCGCCGGCTCCCGCGGCGCCGTGCGCGGACCTGCGCACCGGGATCCCTTCGCCAACGACCCCTTCGAGCTCGCGCAGCGGCAGTCCGCTCACCAGGTCCGGCGCGAGTTCGAAGGCCGCCTGCTCAGCCAGGGCATGGGCGGAATGCTGGAGCGTCGGCAGGTGCCCGCCGGCCAGCCCCAGGCGGTCCCCGTTCGCCTGCTCTACGACCAGGCTCGCCAGATCTTTGGGGCCTCCCTCGAGCCGCGCTTCCTTCCGGGCGATCGCTTCCAGCTTCGCGATGGGCGGATCTTCCGCATCGCCGCCAGCGAGCTGGTCTATATCGGTCAGCAGCCCGCCTTCCAGGAGATCGTGGCCGTCCACCTCGGCGCGCTGAATTCCCCGCTTCACGAGAGCTGGGAAGGCCAGTTCCCGCTCTGATCCTGGCGGGCCTGCCCCAGCGCGGGCAGCCGACCCAGGCGATCGTTGCGGCGGGCTCACGCCGGACATAGGATCCCGCCCTCCCACCCACATACGACACTCCCTGCTGAGGTGCAGCATGCGCGTAGGCGTTCCCACCGAGATCAAGCCCAACGAGTACCGCGTGGCCATGGTGCCCGCTGGCGTCGACGCCCTCGTGCGCGACGGCCACGAGGTCTTCGTCCAGAAGGGCGCGGGCGTCGGCTCGGGCCTCCTCGACGACGAGTTCGTCAGCGCCGGCGCCAAGCTGGTCGAGACCGCGGACGAGGTGTTCGAAGCCGCGGACATGATCGTCAAGGTCAAGGAGCCCATCGGCCCCGAGTACAAGCGGGTCCGCGCCGGCCAGACGGTGTTCACCTACTTCCACTTCGCCGCCTCGCGCGAGCTGACCGAGGCCATGGTCGCGAGCGGCGCGACCTGCATCGCCTACGAGACCATCGAGGACAAGCAGGGCCGCCTGCCCCTCCTGACCCCCATGAGCGAGGTCGCCGGCCGGATGGCGATCCAGCAGGGCGCCAAGTATCTCGAGATGCCCATGAAGGGCCGCGGGATCCTGCTCGGCGGTGTGCCGGGCGTCGAGCCGGCCCACGTGGTGGTCCTCGGCGGCGGCGTCGTCGGCGCCAACGCGGCGCGGATCGCGGCTGGCACGGGCGCCAACGTGTTCATCCTCGACATCGACCTCGACCGGCTGCGCTACCTCGACGAGATCATGCCGGAGAACGTGACCACCCTCTACTCGACCAACTACTCCATCGCCGACCAGGCGCGGAAGGCCGATCTGCTGGTGGGCGCCGTGCTCACCACGGGGGCGCGCGCCCCCGTGCTCGTCCCCCGCGCGCTCCTGGCCGAGATGAAGAACGGCTCGGTGATCGTCGACGTGGCCGTCGACCAGGGCGGCGCGATCGAGACCACCAGGCCGACCACCCACGAGGAGCCGACCTACGTCGTGGACGGCGTGGTCCACTACTGCGTGGCGAACATGCCGGGCGCCGTGGGGCGGACCTCGACCTTCGCGCTCACCAACGCCACCCTGCCCTACGCGCGCCGCCTGGCCGATCAGGGCGCGGCGGCCATGGCCAAGGCCGACCCCGGCTTCGCCAAGGGCATCAACGTCATCGGCGGCAAGATCACCTACCAGCAGGTGGCCGAGGCGTTCGAGATGGACTACACGCCCCTCAGCGACGTCCTCTAGCGAGACGCTGGCGTAGCCCGCCCGGGCCGGCCACCCTGGAGCGCATGTCGAGCCAGTCTGTGGTCGAGCAGCCCGGGTGGGACACGTGGTTGGCGCGCCTGCTCGTGGCGGAGGGGAGGCTCCCGCTCGCGGTGCTCCAGGAGGAGCTCGGCGAGGTCCGCGCGGGGCGCGGCGCGGGGCCGACCCTGGCGGCGCACCTCATCCGGCGGGGGCGCTTGAGCGCAGCCGACGTCGAGGGCGCCCTGCAGCGGGTGCGAGGGGGTGACTGCGCTCCTCTGGCGAGCGGGCGCCGAATGGGGCCCTATCGGCTCGGTGAGCGGCTCGGCGCCGGCGGAATGGGCGTCGTGTTCCTCGCGCAGCACGAAGAGAGCGGGGTTCAGCGAGCGCTCAAGCTGATCCCCAGCGGGAGCGACGCGGAGCTGCTCGAGCGCTTCCGGCGCGAGGGGGAGGCGCAGGCCGCGGTCGACGACCACCCCCACGTGGGTCGGGTGCGTGACGCGGGGGTCGCTCACGGCTACGCCTACATCGCCGCCGACTACCAGGCGGGCGGGAGCCTGAGCGATCGGCTGCGCGGAGGCGCCCTGCCCGTGGACGAGGCCCTCTCCATCGCGCGGGACCTCGCCGACGCCCTCGACCACGTCCACCAGCGCGGGATCCTGCACCGCGACCTCAAGCCGGACAACGTGCTCTTCGACGCCGAAGGGCGCGCCAAGCTGGTCGACTTCGGGCTGGCGCGCCTGGTCGACCACAAGAGCCTGACCGCCACCGGCGCCCTGATGGGCACCCCTGGGTTCATTCCCCCCGAGTCGCTCTTGGGCGGCGAGCCGGGCCCCCTCTACGACGTCTACGGCCTGGGCGCGCTGCTCTACCAGTGCCTGACGGGCGAGACGCCCTTCCCCGGCTCGACCGCGCTCGAGGTCCTCGACGCGACGCTCAATCAAGAGCCGCCCCGGCCCAGCGCGCTGCGCGCCGACCTGCCCCCCGAGCTCGACGTCGTGTGCGCGCGCGCCATGGCGCGAGACCCCGAGCAGCGCCTGCCCGACGCCGCGACCTTTCGCGAGGCCCTCGAGCGCATCCAGCGGGGAGAGCCGCTGCCCTTCAGCGACCTGGGGGGAGCGCGCCCGGTCGCCCTCCCCGCGCTCGCGGCGCTCTGCCTCTTGGGCCTGGGTGCGGCGGCCTTCGGTCTGGCCCTCACTTCGCGGGGCGCCGCGTCTTCCACCCCCGCGCAGGGCCCAAGGCCACGGCGGAGCGCAACTCCGCGGGCTCAGCCCGCTGGCCCTTGGGACCTGCCGCCGGCTGGGGTGAGCGCGCTCGAGGAGCTGGAGCGTCGTCGCGCTCGCCTCGGTCGCAGAGCGCAGCCGGGGGGCGAGCTCGCGGCGCAGTGGCGCGAGCGGCTCTGCGCCGAGGGAGCCGCCGCCCTCGCCGAGCTGCCGGCCCAGCCCCCCGTGACGCCAGAGCTGCGCCGGGCGCTCGAGGCGCGCCTGCGTGCGCTGGCGTGGTTGGCGGAGGTCCAAGGCGAGCCGACGACGGGGGACGAGGGGCGCGCCTTCGCGGGCGCCTTGCTGCAGCGGCTCTACCTGCACGAGCGGAAGGCCGCGGCTCCGCTGCAACGAGGACCGCTCACGCTCCTGCAGCGTCTGGGGGAGACCCGGCTCGAGGCGCCCCTCGCTCCGGCCGCGCGCCTCCTCAGCTGGATTCGAGATCAGCAGTACATCGTCGGCGGCCGCTCGAGCCTCCGCGGGGACCTGACGCGTCTGCTGCGGGTCCTGGTCCAGCTCGGCTTCGTGGAGTGGCCCAGCCACTACCGGGACTCGATCGAGGCGAGCTTGCCGGAGCTCGCGCCCGAGGACCCCTGGCTGACCTACATGAAGCTGCACACCGGCCGGCTGAGGGCGACCCCAGAGATCTACGCGCGGCTGCTGGAGGCGCCGCTGGGAGCTCGGCTGCGGGCAGAGCTGCTCCTGCGCGTGGCGGAAGGCCGGCTGCGTGGCCTGACCCTCGACCGCGCGGAGGCGCGCCTCCAAGAGGCCCAGGCGCTCGCGCCGCGCGCGCCGCGCGTCGTGCTCGTGAGCCTGCAGCTCGAGCTCGCAGCGCTCGCGAGCCGACTCCACGAGGGTGAGGACGTGCGGCCCCTGCTCGAGGCCATGGAGCCGCGGATCGCGGCTGCCAAGGAGCTGCTGGTCGAGGCGAAGATCGGGCAGGTCGAGACCGCCTGCGCCAACCACCTCGCCTGCGACGAGGCGGACCTGCGCTTCGGCTACCAGCTCCTCCGCGGGCAGACCCCGGACCCCCTGGAGCCGCTGAACGACTACCCGGGCCTCCGGGAGGAAGACCTGCGCAGGCGCCTCGAGCGCAAGCGCCAGGACCTGTTCTGGCTGGAAGACGCCCTGAGCAAGCTCGACCAGCGCTGAGGGCTGCGCCGAGCCTCAGGGTCGCGCAGAATCGCCGCCCCGTCGCCCCCGCTGAGGCCAAGCCCCATGCTCTTCGTCAACGACGTCACGATCCGCGCCGGCGGTCGGACCCTCTTCGATCAGGTCAGCTTTCGGCTCAACGAGGGGCAGCGCGTCGCGCTGGCGGGGCGCAACGGGCAAGGCAAGTCGACCCTGTTCCGCGCCCTGACCGGCAGCGTCGGGGTCGACGGCGGGAAGATCGAGCTCGACAAGGGCCGTCGGGTGGGCTACCTCCCGCAGGAGATCGAGGCTCAGGGCGACGAGCGGACGGCGGTCGAGGTCGTGCTCGAGGCCCTCGGCGAGGTCAAGGAGCTCGAGGCCGAGGTCGAGCGCCTGATCGAGCTGATGTGCGAGCGCCCCGACGACCAGCAGGTGATCGAGCGCTACGGGCGCGCGCAGGCCCGCTTCGAGGAGCTAGGCGGCTACGACGCCGACGCGCGGGCGCGCACGATCATGGATGGGCTCGGCTTCAGCCAAGCGCGGATGGACACCAAGGTGGCTGAGCTCTCGGGCGGCTGGCTGATGCGCGTCCACCTGGCGCGGCTTCTGCTCGAGCGGCCCGACCTGCTCCTGCTCGACGAGCCGACCAACCACCTCGACATCGAGGCCCGCGAGTGGCTGCTCGAGTTCCTGAAGGGCTTCGAGGGGGCGGTGCTCCTGACCAGCCACGACCGCTTCTTCCTCGACGCGCTCGTGGGGCGGATCCTCGAGCTGGAGATGGGCCGGGTCGAGGTCTATCACGGTAACTACACCCACTTCGAGACCGAGAAGCCCGCGCGCCGCGCGCGGCTCGAGGCGATGCACGAGCGCCAGCAGAAGGAGATCAAGGCGCACGAGGAGTTCATCGCCAAGAACCGGGCGCACCCCGCGACCTCGAAGATGGCTCAGAGCCGCCAGAAGCAGCTCGACAAGATCGTGCCGATCGTGCTCCCGCCCCAGCCGCCCAAGGACCTCCGCCTGCGCTTCGCCGACAGCGGCAAGTCGGGCCACGTCGTGTTCCGCCTCGAGGGCGTCGCCAAGCGCTACGGCGAGCTCGAGGTGTTCGCCGACGCGAACCTCGAGCTGGTGGCGGGGACCCGTCTGGCGGTGACGGGCGTCAACGGCGCGGGCAAGACGACGCTGCTCAAGCTCCTGGCCGGCAAGGAGGAGCCGAGCGAGGGCGCGCTCAGCCTGGGCCACAACGTGCAGCTGCAGTATTTCTCCCAGTACACCGACGACATCGACGAGGACGACGCGCGCACGGTCCTGCAGTGGATCGAGGAGGCGGCCCCCGACGAGCCGCCGGTGCCCCTGCGGACGCTGCTGGGCAGCTTCCTCTTCTCGGGCGACGACGTGTTCAAGCCGGTCCGCGTGCTCTCGGGCGGGGAGCGCGCCCGGCTCAAGATCGCGCGCATGCTCCTGCGCCCCGGCAACGTGCTCGTGATGGACGAGCCGACCAACCACCTCGACCTGCACAGCCAGGGCGTCCTGCTCGAGGCCCTGCAGCGCTTCGGCGGCACGGTGATCTTCGTCAGCCACGACCGCGTGTTCGTGCGCGAGCTCGCGACCGCCGTGCTGCACATCGCCGACGGACGCGTCGGCTTCTACCCCTGCGACTACGAGCAGTTCCGCTGGAAGCAGTCGCAGGAGGCCTGAATCAGGCGGGCAGGACGAGGAACTTCTCCCCGGCGGCGCGACGAATGCAGAGCTCCAGCTTCGCCTTGCGCTCGCTGCGGTAGTCGGGCAAGTGGATCGGAAGCGCTCACGGGACCTCGGGCGACGGGGCGGCCTCTTCGGCCGCGGGCTCGGCGCCGGGCAAGCCGAGCGCGGCCAGGACGACCAATCCCAAGCCGATCCAGAGCAGCTCGCGCACGCGGCGGAGGAGCGAGAACGCGACCGCGGCGACCTGGGTCAGGCCGAAGGCGAGGAAGAGCAGCACGTTGCCGCCCTCCTGCGCGCCCAGGCTGCCCGGCAGGAAGAACCCCGCGGCCTTGACGACCGTGGCCAGGGCGCCGATCGCGATCACGACCTCGGGGGACAGGGGCAGGCCGAGCAGCCAGGCGAACACGGCGACCTCTGCCACTTCGCAGGACCACCCCCCGTAGAAGAGCAGGGTCGCGAGCCAGAAGCGGCGGCCGTCCTGCTCGTAGAAGGCGTTCAGGTTCGCGTCCAGGCGCTCGAGGCCCTCGCGCTCGCGCTCGACGTAGCCCTCGAGCACGCCGACGCGCTGGGAGAAGCGCTGGAGCAGCTTGCCCAGCCCGTAGCGCTGGGCGGCATAGGCGATCCACATGCTCCCGCTGGCGAAGAGCAGGCAGAAGGCGGAGGCGCCGAGCAGCGCGGGCAGGCTCTCGGCGGCGCCCTTGGCCAGGGCGGCGCAGGCGATGCCGGTCAGGACGAACAAGATCTGGGCCACGGTCATCGCGGTCTTGCCGACGACGACGCTGGCCAGGCCCTCGGAGCCGGGGATCCCTTCGCGGGTCAGGAGCAGCGCCTTGACCGGCTCCCCGCCCATGTAGGCCGAGGGGATCGTGTTGTTGAGCGCCTCGCCGGCCTGGCGGATCAGGAACAAGCGCGCGAAGGAGAGCTGGGGGCGCTCGCGGAAGCAGAGCACCCAGGCCCAGGCGTCGAGCAGGTAGATCCCCAGCGAGGGGAGCAAGAAGAGCAGCGCGCCGGGCCCCAGGGCCTGGAGCTGCGCCAAGACCGAGCGGGGGCCCGCTTGCCACACCAGGGCCGCGAAGATCCCCGCGCCGAGCAGGAAGAGCCCCAGCTTGAGGGCGGTCTTCACGACGCGGGGGCGCGCTCGCTTCGCGCCACGGCCAGGAGCGCGAGCCAGAACACGTGCGTCCCGCAGGCGATCACGCCCAGGAGCAGGTCGAAGCGCCCCGTCGCCGCCGCCAGGATCACGAGCAGCGAGAAGTCGCGGTTGGTGACCTTGTCGAGCAGCCTGCGGATCCTGCCCTGAGGACCGCCCGCGTCGCCGAAGGTCAGCCGATAGACGACCAGGAAGCTGAGCAGCCCGCCTAGCGCCGCGACGGCGCCGAGCCCCAGCGCCAGGGGTGCGCCCAGGAGCGGGACCGCGGCCCAACCGAGCACGCCGAACAGGATCACGTGAACCACGTTGTCGAGCGCGATGTCGAGGCGGGCGCCAAGGGGCGAGAAGCGGTAGGTCAGGCGCGCGATCTCGCCGTCGACGCAGTCGATCGCGGCCGAGAGCTGGAACACCAGCGCGCCCAGCAAGGCCAGCTCGAAGCGGCGGGTCGCGATCAGGGCCACGCCGACGAGGCCGACCAGAAACGAGATCAAGGTCACCGCGTTGGGCGAGATCCCGGTCCCGACCAGGGCGCGGGTCATGAGGCGCGAGAGGGGGCGGTTGACCCAGGTGTCGACCAGCCCGTCGCAGGGATTCTCGAGCGAGCGCAGCAGCTGCTGGCGCCGGCGCGGCGCGTCGGGCGCCAGATAGAGCCCGGCGGCGGCGGGGTCTTCCCCGCGGGCCAGCGCGGCCGCGGCGGCCTTGTCGATCACGGCGCCGCCGTCGACCCGCGGGACGAGGGGGACCTGGTCTTCGTCGCGGTGGATGTCGAGCGGCACCTCGCCCAGGCGCGGGTCGCTCGCGAAGGAGCGCAGCTCGGGCAGGCTGTCGGGGCAGGCCAGGACGTGCAGGGGCGTGCAGCCCGCGTGCTTCGCGGCGAGCAGCGACCGCTCGTAGCCCTTGAGGCCGAGCAAGGTCTCGCGCGCCTGGGGGCTGCGGGCGTCCACCAGCAGCGGACCGGGGCCCGTCGGAGCATCGCTCCGCTGGGCCGCGCCGCTGTCCTGCTTCTCACCCACTGCGGCGCTCATGCGTCGAGGGCCTCGACCTGAGGAAGCAGCTCCTCGCGGGCCTTGGCGAGGTCCTCAGCGAAGTCGATCTCGGTCCAAGGCAGGTCGCCGACCTCGGCGTAGCCGACCTCGAGTTGGGCCAGGGCCGCGTCGATCGCGTCCTCGTAGTCGCGCCCGACCTCGCCCGCCTCAGCCAGGCGCTCGAGCTCGCCCTTGAGCACCGCTTGGCTGGCGGGGGTCAGCTTGAGGAAGCCCACGCCCTCGCCGACCACGTCGCCCGGCTCGGGCTGCACGCGGCGCGCGATTCGACGCACCCGACCTTCGCGGGCCACGAGCATCATCTCTTCGCCGCCGGCCTCGCTGCGCGGGTCGAGCAGGAATGAGTCGGCCGGGGCCTCCTGGATCAGCCGCGCCAGAAGCGCGCGCGGGAAGAGCACGTCCGCGTCCATGATCACGAGGTCGTCTTCGCCGAAGCGCTCGGCGCCGCAGAGCAAGCTGAGGATCGAGCCGTCGGTGTAGCGCGGGTTGCTCACGAAGCACAGAGGAGGGCTCGGCGAGATCGCTTCGGCCGCCGCCCGCAGCTCGTCCTCGGCGAAGCCGACCACGAGGATCGCCTCGTCCACCAGCGGCTCCAGCGCCGCCAGCATGCGCGCCAGCAGGCTTCGCCCGCCGACCTCGTGCAGGCACTTTGGCAGCTCGCGCTCCCCCAGGCGTCGCCCGCGTCCAGCCGCCAGGATCAGGGCCTTCAAGCGCTGGCTCCCACGGGGCCTACCACGAGGGCCTGCTTCAGCGCGTCGATGAAGCGCTCGTAGTCGGCGTCCGACATCACACCCATGTTGCACACCCGGAAGGCCTGCTGGCGCAGGTCGCCCTGGCCGGCGTAGATCACGAAGCCGGCCGCGCGCAGGGCGTCGTGCAGGGCCTCGTAGCTCCAGCCCTTGGGGAGGCGGTAGGTCGTGATCGTGCGGCTGAGGTAGGCCTCGTCCAGGTAGAGCTCCAGGCCGAGCTCGGTGCAGCCGCGCCGCAGGAGCGCCGCCACGTGACCCATTCGCTCGACGCGCGCCCCGACGCCCTCGGCGAGCAGCTCCCGCAGCGCGACCTCGAGCGCGTAGGCGGCCTGGATCGCCGGCGTGAAGGGCGTGGAGTCGGCCTCTTGCTTGGCGTGATAGGCCGGCAGGTGCAGGTAGAGCGTGCGGGGCGGGTAGGCCGCCGCCTTGGCCATGAGCTCCTCGCGCGCGAGCACGAAGGACATGCCGGGCAGGCCGCGAATGCACTTGTTGGCGGTGCCCACCACGGCGTCCACGCCCCACGACAGGTCGAGCTCCTCGCCGGCGATCGCGCTGATCGCGTCGACCAGGAAGGTCTTCCCGCGCGAGCGACACACCTCGCCCAGGTCCTTGATCGGGTTGAGCAGGCCGGTCGTGGTCTCGTGCACGACGCCCGCCACGACGCCCACGCGCGGGTGCGCGTCGAGGGCCTTGGCCAGGGCGGCGGGGTCTTGCGGCGCGGTCCAGGGCTGATCCAGCACGTGATAGGGGATCCCGTGGGCCTGAGCGATCGCCTCGATCCGCTCGCCGTAGACCCCGTTGCGGAGCACGAGCAGCTCCTCGTCGGGGCCGATCAGCGAGCTCACGGCCGCCTCGAGGGAGGCCGTGCCCGACCCGCTGACCAGGACCGAGGTCCAGCCGCCCTGCGGCGCGAAGGCCTGCAGGAGCAGGTCGCGGATCGAGCGCTGGACCGCGAAGAACTCGGGCTCGCGGTGGCAGAGGTCGCCGCGCAGCTGAGCCCGCGCGACGCCCTCGCTGACGTTGATCGGGCCCGGGTTGAGCAGCAGGACGGGGTCGTCCTCCCCCTCGGGGCAGAAGCGTTGCTCCCAGGCGTTCAGGACTCACCCCGCAGGCCGCCGGCGAAGCGGGCGTGGATCTCGGGCGGCGTGTGGTGCACGCGCGCGAACTCGCGTGGATGATCCTCGGGCGCGATCCGGACCCGCAAGAAGGCCGGCCCCTCGGCGGCCACGAAGCCGGGCAGGGCGCTCTGGAGGGCGGCCGCGCTGTCGACGTCGGCCGAGTAGGGGTAGCCCGCCGCGGCGGCGATCCCCTCGATCGAGACGTCGGGCGCGACAGTCGGCTGGTTGCCGGTCGAGGCGTAGACGCCGTTGTCGATGCACACGTGCCAGAGGTTCTTCGGCTTCTGCGAGGCGATCAGGCACATGGCGCCCATGCCCATCAGCACGTTGCCGTCGCCGTCGAGGACCACGATCTTGCGCTCGGGCTGCGCCAAGGCGCAGCCGAGGGCGATCGAGCCGCCGAGGCCCATCGAGCCCAGCATGTAGAAGTGCTCGGGCTTGTCGCTGAGGTTGTAGACCTCGCGCGAGATGTAGCCGTTGGCGCACAGATAGGAGCAGTCGGGTCCGAAGGCCTCGAGCAGCGCCTCGACCGCCGTCCTGCAAACCAGATCAGTCACTAGAGCGCCCCCTTGCGGACCAGCAGCGCGACGGGCTTGTTGGTCTCCTTCAGGGTCTGGGTCGCCCAGTCCAGCGCCTCGAGGTGGGCGCTGGGCTCGGCGTCGTGCTCGAGCGTCCGGTGCGGCACCGCGAAGATGTCGAGGACCTGGGGCATCACCGGGCCCATGATGATGTGCTCCGGCGCGTCGACGCCCTCGTAGCCGCGCCAGGTGATCAGGAGCAGGGTCGGGATCTCGTAGATCTGGTGCAGCGAGATGATCGCGTTGATCGAGACCCCGAGCCCCGAGTTCTGCATGATCACGACCGGCTGCTTGCCGCCCATGGCGGCGCCGCCGGCGACCCCGAGGGCGACGTCCTCGCGGGTCGCGGGCAGATAGGGCACCTCGTCCTGCTCGTCGAGGTAGGCGAGCAGGCCCTTGACCAGCGAGCAGGGCACGCCGGTGAAGAAGTCGAAGCCTCGCTCACGCAGGGCAGCGAGGAACTCGGGCGGAGCGGTGACCGGCACGTGGGACTAAGCCTTCCAGGCCCGGCGGTAGTCCTCGAAGGTGTCGACCTCGCTCCAGCCCTTGTAGATCGAGACGCCCGAGACCTTGGTCCCGCGGTCGATCAGGTCCTGGAGCATGTCGGTCAACGAGGCCTTCGCGAGGGAGGGAGCCTCGTGGAAGGCGCCGCCCTGATCCGCCTCGCTGGCGGCGTTGTAGGCGTCGAGGAAGCGGCTGACGCCCTCGTGGCTGAGCATCAGCATGCCCGCGAACTCGCCGTTGGCGCCCTCGACCTGCTGGCCGAGCGCGAGCACCTCGTCGTCGGCGCCGGGCACGAAGCGCGAGTTGTCGCCGCTCGCGCCGTGCTTGGTGCGGACCAGGTCGGGGGCGCTCGGGCCCTCGTGCGGCTGGTCGTTGATCGCGTGGTCGACGGCGATCGCCACGTCGCCCTCGCTCTTGAGCAGCTTCTGCAGGATCGAGGGGTCGAAGAGGATGTCGCCGTAGAGCACGACCGTGCGGCCCTTGAGCTCGTTCTTGGCCGTCAGGAGCGAGAGCAGCTCGCCCTGGCTCTCCCACTCGTCGTTGTCGTAGGTGCGCACGCCGGCGCAGCGGACCGCGTCCTTCTGGTAGCCGCGCACGACCGCGATCTCCTTGATCCCGCAGGCGTTCAGGGCCGCCACCTGGTGCTGGAGGATCGTCTTGCCGCGCACCTCGAGCATGGCCTTGGGCTTGTCGGCCGTCAGCTCGCCGAGGTGCTTGCTGTCGCCCGCGGCGAGGATCACGCACTGCACGGGCTCGCCGCCGGCGGGCATGTAGCGCTTCTCGTCGCTGCGCATCTGCGGCACGCCGATGACCTCGTAGACCTCGGTCAGCTTGCAGATATCGGGCTCGACGTCGCCGCAGCGGCGGGTCTCGGCCAGCTTCTGGTAGGTGCTGCGCATGGCGCGCAGGGACGAGCGGAGGGCGTGGTTGGCGAAGATCACCAGCTTGAAGCCCGCCTCGTGCAGCTCGTCGGCGGAGACGTGGTTGTAGATCGTGGGCACGGTCACCAGCGGCGTGTCGCGGTCCCAGCTCTGCGCGAACTCCTTCAGCTCGGTGAAGTCGGGGTTCTTGCTGTGGACCAGGACCATGTCGGCGCCGGCGTCGGCGTAGATCTCCGCGCGGCGACGGGCCTCGTCCATGCCCCAGCCGGCGATGTAGGCCTCGGTGCGGGCGATGATCACGAAGTCCTGGCTGCGGCGAGCCTCGAGCGCGGCCTTGATCTTGCCCGCGTGCTCCTCGGGCGAGACCAGCTCGCGCTTGACCCCGGCGTAGAAGGAGCAGCGCTTGGGGAAGATGTTGTCCTCGAAGCACATGCCCGCGATCCCGTCCGCCTCGTAATCCTGCACGGTGCGGATCACGTTGATCGCGTTGCCGAAGCCGTTGTCGCAGTCGGCGATCACGGGGATGTTCACCCGGCGAGCCACGCGCTTGGCGGCGTCGAGCTGCTCGGCCATGGTCAGGATGTTGGCGTCCGGGACGGCGTTGGAGGCCGAGATCTCGAAGCCGCTGGCCCAGATCGCCTCGAAGCCGGCTTCCTCGGCGAGGACGGCGGCCAGGGGCGAGAAGGCGCCGACGGCGATGATGGGACCGGGCTGCTTGAGGCGGTCGCGGAGCTTGCGGGCAGATGCAGACATACACACTCGATCTTCGGTCGGCAGCTCTGGTCGGCGCGTCGGGCGCCCGGGGGCTGCGAGAGGGGCGCGGAGTGTACACCCCGCCTGAGACGCCTCAAAGCTCGAGGCACCAGCAGGAGAGGCCCGGCGAGGGTCGATCCGGACGCCCCGGCGTGGGACACCGAGGGCCCTTCGCTGGAGCCAAAGACCCGGGCCCCCAGCGCGACGAGCGCCGGGGGCCCAGGTGAGACACATACACGAAGAAACCCGGAAAGGTCGCCCGCCGAGCGGGCGAGGAAGGACGGACCGCTCCTTGCGGCCCTTGGTGGCTAGCGGGTGCGCACGAAGAGGTTGGTGACCCCGCCGACCTGCATGCCTCGCGGGTTCGAGGAGGTGCGGGTCGTGGTCGTGCGCACGTTCGAGAGGTTGGTCACGGCGCCGATCTGGTTGGCCGGCGTCCGCGGCTGGCGGTTCGCGAGCTCGGGGTCGGGAGTGAAGATCACGTCGATCTGCGGCGCGCGGGCCGCTTCCTGGGCGGCCCGCTGGCGGGCGGCCTCCTCGGCGGCGCGCTGACGGGCGGCCTCCTCCTCGGCGGCGCGGCG
Source organism: uncultured bacterium (assembly GCA_937911525.1). Classification (GTDB taxonomy): domain Bacteria; phylum Planctomycetota; class J058; order J058; family J058; genus NORP233. The sequence goes on along the minus strand of CALDQK010001321.1, from coordinate 2,641 downwards.
GGCGCGCTCCGCGGCCTCGCGCTGCGCCTGGGCCTGGGCCGCCGCAGGGCGGAGGGTCGCGACCTGGGCCTCGAGCTGGGCGATCTGGCCCTGGAGCTGGGCTAGCTGATCCCGGAGCGCCTGGTGGCGGGCCATGGAGGTCTGCTGTGCGCTCTGCGCGTCCGCCAGGTCGCGCTGGGCCTGGGCGAGCTCCTGGCGGACCTGGCTCTGGCGCTGCTGGCTGGCCGCGATCTGGGCCTCGAGGGCGGCCAGCTCGGCGCTGAGCGCGTCGCGGCGCTGCTCGAGCTGGCTGACCCGCCCCTCGGCCGCGGCCTGCTCGCGCTGGGCGGTCGTCAGCTCGTCGCGGAGTCGGGCGGCTTCGGCTTCAGCGTCGGCGAGCTCCGCGCGGCGAGTCCCGAGCTCAGCCGAGAGGGTCGCGATCTCGCTCTGGGTCGCGGCCAGGCCGGCGCGGAGGCGAGCCAGCTCGGCCTCCTCGGCCAGGCGCGCCGCGCGTCGTTGCCCAGCGCTGAGGAAGGCGCCGGTCTCGCGGTAGGGGAGGAAGCCGTAGAGATCGATCGCGGCGGAGGGGCCGGCCGGGCCGCGTCCTCCGATCAGGGCCACGCGTTCGCCGCCGAGCTGGGTCACGAGGACCGCGGCCTCGCGCGGCTCGCTGAGGGGGGCGAGCTCCTCGACCTCGTCGCTGGCCAGGTCGACGCGGAAGGCGCGCTCGCTGGCGAAGCCGCCGACCCGGCCGCCGGCCACGAAGAGCGTCCCGTCGCTGAGCAGGGCGGCGCTGGGGCGCTCGACCGCGGGCAGCAGGGGCCCCAGGTCGACGGGCTCGGGGAAGAGCGGCCGGACGAGGCTCAGTCGGTTGCGCGGCTGACCGAGGGCGTCGCAGCCGCCGACCAGGAGCACGCCCGCCGCCCCGGGCAGCCGGACGGCGCTCGCGCCGCGCGGCACGTCCTCGCCGCGGTAGCGGAGGTAGAGGCCCTCGCTGAGGCTGATCCAGAGCGCGGTGTCGCCGCCGTAGAGGAAGGCCAGCTCGGCCTCGTCGTCCACCATGATCAGCTGCGCGTCAGCGAGGGGCTCCTCCAGCTCCACCGCGCGCAGCTCGCCCCCGAGGTCCTCGGCGTCGAAGGCCAGGACCTGGCTGGAGCCTCGGGCGTAGGCGAAGGTCCAGCGGCCCACGCGAGCGGCGACCAGCGGGCCGCGCAGGCCAGGGATCGTGTCCGCGACCGGCTCCCAGCGGCCGGTGCTGAAGCGGTAGCGCTCGCAGGAAGAGAGGTCCTCACCCGCCGCGCCGCGCCCGCCGAAGGCCAGCCAGCCGTCCGCGGTGCGGGTCAGGCCGAACTGGCTGCGGGGCTCGACGAGCCCCTCGGCGAGGGCGCGGCTCTCGCCGCTGGCGAGGTCGAGCTCGGCGGCGCGAGGGGTCGCCGCGCGGGACGCGCTGGCGCCGCCCAGGACGAGGGCGGTCCCGCCCGCCTGGTCGGCGACGACCCCTGCGGCGCCCCCGGGCAGGGAGGCGGCGCGGTGCACGAGGGGGTAGCGCTCGGGGGCCTCGGCCGAGCGGACGGGCGCCGTGAGCGGGACCCCGTAGCTGCCGTGGCCGGCGCCTTCGCTGCCGCCGCAGCCGGCGGCGCCCAGGGAGAGGCAGAGGGTCGTGATCGTGATCGTGAGGGTGTGGCGGTTCATGGTGGCTCCTTCCGCGGAGGTCATGAACACGGCCGGTGCCAGGGCGCCAAGTCGAGCGCCCTCGGCAAAGCGTCCCGAGAGGTGAATCGAGGCGCGCGACGAACGGGCAGATGTTGCCCACGCGAACGGTCCGAGTTCACGCAAAGGGGGGTCGCGGCGATTTGCGTGAACTCGGACCGTTCATGTGGGCAACATCTGCCCGTCGTCTCAAGCCCTTGCGACGCAAGAGGTTCGGAACGACCGATCTCGCGGGACTTAGGTCGCTGGCTCCACGAGTGCCCAGGGGAGGGGCACCCAAGGAGGAAGAGAATGACCCACCCCACCCACCCCCTCGCGTCCGCCCTGACCCTGCTGACCAGCCTGGCGGCTGGCCTCTGCCTCGCCGGCTGCGGCTCGGGCAGCTCGTCGGGCCCCGCGACCTACGTCCCCGGCGACGACACCTATCTACGCATGGGCTCGACCCTCGAGGCGGCCCGCGCGGGGCACGCCCTGGCCCCGGTCGGGAGCGGGGTCGTCCTCGTCAGCGGCGGCGAGACCCTCAGCGCGGCGGCCGACGACACGGCCGAGCTCTTCGACACGACCTCGGGGGTCAGTCGCGCCCTGGGAGCTCGCCTGACCACGCCGCGGACTCGCCACGTGGTCGCGCCGATCGCCAGCGGCGACGTGCTGATCCTGGGCGGGGCCGGCCGCGACGGGCGCCCCCTCGACAGCGTCGAGGTGTTCCGGCGCGCGGACGAGTCCTTCCAGGCGCTGGAGGCGCGGCTCGCCGCTCCCCGAGCCGGGGCCAGCGCGCTGGTCGTCGCGGGCGAGCTGTGGATCGTGGGCGGCGAGCGCCAACACAGCGCCGAGCGCTGGGACCTGAGCACCCTCAGCCGGGTCGCTCGGGTCGAGCTGCCGGGCCCCGCCCGGGTCGAGCCGACGCTGGTCGCGCTCGGCGGGCGCGTGTTCGTCTACGGCGGGGCCCCCGACG